>JBEAYO010000161.1:0-7280 GCA_041159285.1 Bacteroidota bacterium
GGGGGGGGGTGGGCCCACCCCCCCCCGCGGCCGGGAAGAGGTTTTTAGAGCGCGGGGCTGCGCCCCGCGCCCTTTTCAAAGAAGGGCACTGCGCTCCGGGTCCTTACTGTTCAAGGTCCGGGTCACGAAAGTAGCTATTTGACAGCTGGCAGCGGAGGTTTAAAGTGGATTTTTTTGGGAAGAACAGGGTGTGCGCACCCAGTCCAGTTTGCACTGGCCGTCACGGCCTTTTCAGCGCATAATTTTTCTTTAAAAAACGCTTTTTGACGCCTTTGTCGGAAATGGCCATGGCTGCCCCCAGGGCCGAGCCGAGCGAAGACTGCGCCGTGCGCAGCCGGATGCCCTTAAAATGGCGGGCCATCATCTGGACATACACCTCGTTGTCGGCAAAACCGCCGTCAATGTACAAATACTGGACGGGGGTGCTGCCGATGGCCAGGGTTGCCGACTCCGCCTGCAACTGCACCAGTTCCCAGATCAACTGGTGGAAGGCCTCCTCAAAACTGCCAAAACAATCCAGTTTACTTGTCGACGGCTGATTCCAGGGAGTTTTCAAATGCGCGAATGAGAAGCGATGGCTGCTGCTGGCAGCGCATTGTTCATAAAGCGACTCGTCAAATCCCACCTGCGCGTGGGCATGCTCATTTTTGCCAAAAAAAGCCTGCAGCGCACTCACCTGGTGCTTGTACTCCTCGCCCAGGAAGAGTCGGGCCGCCCGCACCGGCTGTCCATCCGGGCGCAAAAAGCTCAGGCAGTCCTGCTCCAGCTCGGCATCGGTCAGCGGCTGGCCGTTGAAGGGGTTCAGCGAGATGCTCCAGGTGCCGGTGGATACCAGTAAAAAGGGATGCTTGCCTGCCCGGAGGTAGGGCAGCAAGGCGGCGGAGCTGTCGTGGATGCCCGCGCCGACTTTTATTCTCTTGTTGGAAGCGAGGGTGTTGATGCTCGTGTCGGTGGCGACGATAGGGGGCAGCACCCGGTCAATCTCCTCCTGATAAACCCAGTCGTGGTAGTCGTTTTTTGAGTAGTCCCAGAGCCCTGTGTGGCAGCCGATGCTCGTGAAGTCGCTCAAGGGGATGCCTGTGAGGAGGAAGCTCAGGTATTGCGGGAGATGCAGGGACCAGCGGTTTTTTTTGAAAACATCGGGATGGACGTGCTTGAGCCAGTAGAGCTGCAGGCCCGAGTTCAGCATGCCGAGGGGCGGGGAGGCGGTTTCCCGGGCCACTGTCAGGGGCTTGCCATATTTTTTATAAAAAGAAGCCAGTGTTTTTTCCGGATAGGGCTTCAGGTAGTTGATCAGGGGCATGAGCGGCTTTCCGCTTCTGTCAACATGGACGAAACTGGCGCCGTAGGTGGAAAAGTTGACGGCCTCGACATCGCCGCCGAATTTTGCGAGTATAACATCCAGCGTGTTTTTTATCCAGGCTTCGATGGCCGGCAGGTCGTCGCAGGGGAAGCCGTCGCCGTCCTTTGTTTCAGGGAAGGCGGTTTGCGCATGGAAGGCCACGCGGTAGTCTTCATCGAAGAGGAGGTATTTCTTGTTGGTCTTGCCGATGTCGAAGATGGCGGTGAGTGGCATGGGCGATGGATTTTAAAGCATGATTACAGCCCCGTTGCTACCGTGTTTTTCCCCCTTTCTTTTATCAGTTGCTGTCGCACCTCCAGGCTGCGGTAGGCGGTCAGTGGAGACAGTGCCCCGCCGCTGCGCCGACGGGCCTCGGCCACCAAGGGCCGAAGGTCCGTCCTGAAAGCGTCCTGCAGGATCTCCTGGCAGCGGGCCACGTCGCTGGCGGCCCGGGCCTCCTCCAGGGCCTTGCTGTCCACCAGCATGGCCTGGGCATAGGCCAGGCGGATGGCCTCGAGGCTTTGGATGAGGTCCTCCAGGGGATCCTTGAGGTTGTGGCTGGCGTCGATCATCCAGGCAGGGGGCGGGTTGCCGGCCTCGTTGTTTTCCATGCCATAGACCAGTTCATGGAAGATGAGGAAGAGTTGGTAGGGCTTGATGCTGCCGACCGTGAGGTCGTCGTCGCCATATTTGCTGTCGTTGAAGTGGAAGCCGCCCAGTCTGCCTTTCATCATGAGCAGGGCCACGATTTGCTCGATGTTGGTGTTGGGCAGGTGGTGGCCGAGGTCCACAAGGGTGAAGGCATTGGGGCCGCAGGCTTCGGCGAGCGAGAGGGAGGTGCCCCAGTCGGGGATGACCATGGAGTAGAAGTTGGGTTCGTAGGGTTTGTATTCGATGAACATTTTCCAGTCGCCGGGCATGGCCTGGTAGATTTCCTGCAGCGAGTCCCGGGTGTTTTGCCAGGCTTTCCTGAAGTTGTGCTGTCCGGGAAAGGAAGTGCCGTCAGCCAGCCAGACGGTGATGGAGGTCGAGCCCAGTGCGATGCCTGTTTCCACGACTGCGATGTTGTGGTCAACGGCCTGTCGTCGCACGGCCTTGTCCACGTGGCAGAGCGAGCCGAATTTGTAGCTGTGCTGCTGGCCGGGCTGGTCCTGGAAGGTGTTGGAGTTGACGGCGTCGAAGGCCAGTCCGAGGTCGGCGGCCCTTTGCCGGATGGCCGCCGGGTCCCGGGGGATGTCCCAGGGGATGTGGAGGGAGATGGTCCCGGCCGAGCGGGTGAGGGCGTGGAGGATGCCGACGTCGTCGATTTTTTGCTCCAGGCTGGCGGGTTCTCCGCCGATGGAGAAGCGGCCGAAGCGGGTGCCGCCGGCGCCGAGGGCCCAGGAGGGGATGGCGACCTGGAATTGTTGCAGCCTTGCGATGAGATAGTCTGCGTTGATGCCGCGCTGGTTGAGGTAGCCGGAGAGGAAGTCCAGTTGTTGCTGGTGTTTGGGGAGGAGTTGTTCGTTGAGTGCCGAAATGGCTGGGTTTTCAATATGCATGGCTTAGTGTTTATCGAAGCGTATATTCAGCTGGCTATGTCACCTTACAAACGCATTGGCCATGCCTCCGTCCACGTTGAGGATGTTGCCGGTGCTTTTGTCCAGGATGGCGGTGAAAGCGAAGACCGCGTTGGCGATGTCCTCGGGCCGGATGATTTCGTTCATCAAATTCCGCTTGGCGTAGTAGGCGGGGAGTTCCTCCACGGAGATGCCGTAGGCCTTGGCGCGACCCTCCGCCCAGGCGCCTTCCCATATCTTGCTGCCGATGATGACCCCGTCGGGGTTCACGGTGTTCACCCGGATTTTTTCAGGGCCCAGCTCTGCGGCCAGCAGCCTTGCCATGTGCTGTTGGGCAGCCTTGGCCGTGCCGTAGCCCACGTTGTTCGGACCAGCCACCAGCCCGTTCTTGCTGGCGATGCTGATGATGTCGCCGCCCAGGCCCTGTTTTCGCAAAATGGCTGTGCCTGCTTTCGCCAGGTTGAACTGACCCTTCACCAGCACATCCTGCAAGAGGTCCCAGTCCTCCTGGGTGGTCTCCGACAAGGGCTTTGAAATGGCCAGCCCTGCCGAGTGGACGATGATGTCCACGCCGCCGAATTCGAGGCAGGCTGTTTCGAAGGCGGCCTCGACGGAGGCGGGGTCGGTCACGTCGCAGACAGCGAAGGCGGACACATCGCGGCCGTGGGAAGCCTGAGCTGCCGCCAGGCGATCCCCGGCGATGTCGGTCAGGACGACATTGGCGCCTTCCGCCGCCAGTTTGTCGGCGATGGCTTTGCCGATGCCGCCGCCTGCGCCCGTCACGAGCGCCACTTTCCGCGACAGCAGTTTTTCCTTGGGCATTCGCTGCAGTTTGGCCTCCTCGAGCAGCCAGTACTCGATGTCGAAGGCCTCCTGTCGCGGCAGGGCGGTATATTGTGAAATGGCCTCTGCGCCGCGCATCACATTGATGGCATTGATATAGAACTCCGAGGCCACCCGCGCCGTCTGCTTGTTTTTGGCAAAGGTGAACATGCCCACGCCGGGGTAGAGGATCACCACGGGATTGGGGTCGCGCATGGCCGGGCTGTCGGGGCGTTTACAGGTTTCGTAGTAGTGGGTGTATTCCAGACGGTATTGTTCAAAAGCGGGGAGGAGCCTGGCCTGCACTTCGGCGGCGTTGTCCAGGTCTGTATCGGCCGGGAGGGGGAGCACCAGGGGCTGGATTTTCGTGCGCAGGAAGTGGTCGGGGCAGGAGGTGCCCAGTGGGGCCAGTTTTTCCAGGTCCTGGCTGTTGACGAATTGCAGCACGCGCTCGTCATCGGTGAAGTGGCCGATCATGCGTTGGTGGCTGGAGCAAAGCCCGCGCAAGACCGGGGCGAGCTTCGAGGCTTGGCGCATTCGCGCAGTCCCGGGCAGGCCTTCCATTTTTTGTCCTCCGAAGACAGGGCGTGACTTTCCCTCGTGCCGGGCGATGTATTCCGATGCCATTTCGATGACTTCGAGGCTGTTGAGGTAGCATTCGCGGGAGGTATCGCCCCAGGTGAAAAGCCCGTGGCTGCCCAGCACGATGCCGCGGATGCCAGGGTTGTCGTGCAGGCATTTTTCCAGTTGCAGGGCCAGGTCGAAGCCGGGGCGCTGCCAGGGCACCCAGCCCATGGTGTCGCCCCAGATTTCGCGGGTGATGGCCTGGCTGTCCCTGGCGGCGGCCACGGCGATGAGTGCGTCGGGGTGCAGGTGGTCGATGTGCCTGAAGGGTAGCAGGCCGTGGAGGGGGGTGTCGATGCTCGGGGCGGCGCTGTCGAGGTCATAGAGGCAGTGCAGCTGCAGCGCTACGATGTCGTCCTCGAAGGCGAGGCCGCGGTAGCATTTCTTCAGGTCGTGGAGTTTTTTCACATAGAGGCCGGCGATGCCCTTGCGGGTGAGGGTGCCGATGTCGCCGCCGGAGCCTTTGACCCACATGACCTCCACCGCTTCGCCGGTGAGCGGGTCTTTCTCGATGGTTTTGCAGGAGGTGTTGCCGCCGCCGAAGTTGGTGATTCTCAGGTCGGAGCCCAGGATATTGGAGCGGTAGAGGAAGAGGGCTATTTCGTCGCCGGCCAGGGCGGCGGCTTTGGCTTCGTCCCAGCAATAGTTGACGTGTTTTAATGTCGTCGCGTTTTTCATATCTGTCAGGCTGTTTTTTTCTTTTGTAAAAATTTACTGGCAACCAGGAACAGCACCCCGCAGCACAGCCAGGCCGGCAGCGTCAGGAAGGAGAGGAATATCCCCTGGGACTGGGAGATATAGTAGAACAGGCCGCCGCTCAGGGACCAGGCCAGCAGTACTGCCAGGTTGAAGTTGTCGCCGCTGCGTTCCGCATAGTTTTTAAGCACGCCAAATCTGTCGGCGAAGAAGTGTTCAAAAACGATGATGGCACCCACGGGGGCCAGGATGAAGCCATAGACCGCCACGAAGTCCAGGAGTTTCATGGCAAAGGCAGGGAAGAGGCCGGCGAGGGTTGCCAGGGATCCCGCCATGACGGTCACCCGGAAGGTGCTGGCCTTGGGCATGATGGCCTGGAATGCCAGGCCGGAGCGGTAGATGGTCGGGTTGGCGGTGGTCCAGCCGGCGAGGATGACCGTCAGCACGCCGAAGATGCCGATGGCGTTGTAGGCCAGGGGGCCCGGGGCCACGGGTGGCGCCTGTCCGTCAGCGATGAAGGCCTGGGCTTCCGGGGTTTTGACGTAGGCGGCATAGAGCAGGGCGGCAGCAATCCAGGCCATGTAGTGACCGACGTACATGCCGGCGGCGGTGGTCCAGCCAGCGGTGGGGCTTTTGGCGAAGCGGAACACCGAGAGGTCGCTCATGCCGATGTGCATGGCGGCATTGCAAAACCAGGACCAGATGACCACGTGCAGGAAGGTGTATTTCACCTGTCCGGGGTAGGGGGCGCTGCCTTCGCCCCAGATGGCCCAGAACTCGCTGAAGCTGTCCACGCCCAGCTGGTGCAGGCCTGCGATGCCGGCCAGCAGGAATCCCAGTACGATCAGGGGCGACATGTAGTCGGCCGCTTTGGAGACCGTGTGGAAGCCCTTGGCGGCGATGAGGGTGAAGAGGGTGCCCAGTGCCAGGACGATGGCGACCCAGGTGGGGCCGTTGGGCAGGGTGTCCGTGAGCCGTGGCATGGGCATGTCGAAGGGGATGCCGACGGCGGTGGCCGAGACGGTGATCATGCTGCCGGCGAGGAAGCAGAAGAGCACGCCGTTGGCGAGGTTGTAGAGGGTGACGAGGTTCTTGCCGCAGATTTTCTCCAGCTGGTAGTAGAGTGTCAGGCGGTGCCGGGTGGCAATTTCCGCGGTGAGGAAGCGCCAGGAGAGCACGGCCAGGAGGTTGCCCAGGAGCAGTCCTGCGATGAGGTCGAAGGCGCTGACGCCGGTGGTGAGGAAGAGGGGGCCGATGACGAATTCCGTGCCGGCGGCGTGTTCGCCGGCGTACATGCCGAGGAAGCTTTTCCAGCTTTTCCAGTGGGAGGGGGGCACGGGCTGGCGCTCGAATTCGTCTGATTGAAGTTGGTGTTCGTCTGACATCAAAAATTATTTGGATGATATTTGCTGAAAGAAATCGCCTGTAATTTAGGCTTTTCTTTGGATTTGTCAACCAGAGCTGTTGCAGCGGGGTTAGTTCAGGGGGAAGAGTGTTGCCAGTGGCGACTCATTCCTGGAAAGTGCTGCGGGCGGGGGGCAGGACCGCCCGCAGCACTTAAAATTCCTTTTCCGCGGCCTGCGGGAAAGGAATTTTTTCATGGTGAGGAGTTGCAATCCGGGTCATTCCAGTGAAATTCCGGCGCTGTTCAGTGCAGCGGCGACCTTGGCGAGCTGGGCTTCCAGCAGCCGGAGCCTGTCGAGCTCCGATTGTTGCCTTGTGATGAGGGCCTGCTGCCTGTCGAGTTCCGCTTGCTGCTGTTCGATGAGGGCCTGCTGCTCCTGCACCGCCTTCACGATGGGCACCACGAACTCGCCGTAGCGGAGTCCGTAAGGCGTGAACTCATTCTGCGGTTTGTCCACCCCGCTGAATTCGTATCCTGTGAGGCGGGCAGCCTCTTCCACCTCCTGGGCGATGAAGCCCGAAAAGCGGATCTGCTCGATGTCGTATTTGCTGTCCCAGTCTGCGGAATCAGCCGTCCCGGGGATGAAGTCGCTCAGGGCATGGACATCCCACTGGTAAGTGACCGGCCTGAGGCGGGAGATGAAATCCAGCCCTGCCACATCCTCCCTGACCTGGCGCTTAAAGCGGCCGTCGGAGAAGTTGGTCCAGCCCACCTGTCCGCCGATGCTCACCGTGTTTACATTTCCGATGCGGGCGACGTTGTCGGCGGCCGTGTTGACGTCGTAGCCGATGGCGATGGCGTTGGAGTAGCTGCTCACGGAGGTGCCGACATC
>JBEAYO010000162.1:0-7279 GCA_041159285.1 Bacteroidota bacterium
TTCCGGGAGGCAAGCAGCGGTGTGTGCTAAACTGGTACCATTTTTTTTGATTTTGAGAAGAAAAATCAAAAAAAATGGCATTCATTAATTATTTATTTAGCCACCGGAAGCGGTGAAATACTTTTAAGACAGCCCTGCAACCTTTCCAAAGCGGTGGGGCGGCAATCGCCCATGCCTTTTAAGAAAAACAAGTATCCCTTTGATATTGCCTTATTTTTTTGAAGAGATTCTTTTTCAAAAATCCCTATTGGAATGAGTACCGAGGCAATTTGGAAAAATCTTTGTAAAGTAATTAATGAATTCTGCAAGGTGGGAATCACAAAGTGAAGCACACCAGTTCAGGACCACACAAAATAACACATTTCATTTTTCTGTTTACTTTTGTTTTTCGTCGAGATACTCCCGTAAGAGTTGCAGTGCTGTCATTTCACGGTATATGCCGGCATAAGAAGGCGCGAATAATGAAAAAATGCGACGGGAATCGCCAATGATCTGAGCCTTTGCACTCCACTGGCTGAAAAGCCGGTGGCTTCGGGCCCTGATCAAGTTCACAGGAATCAATCATTACAAAAAATAAAAAATCCATGAGTGACAAGAAACAACATCCTGCAGGAGCTATAAATATCGAATTACCTGAAGACATAGCAGATGGCCAGTACTCCAATCTGGCTGTGATTACGCACAACCATTCGGAATTCGTCGTGGATTTTGTGCTGATGACCCCGAATGTTCCAAAGGCAAAAGTGAAATCCAGAATCATCCTCACTCCGCAGCACGCCAAAAGGCTTTTGGCAGCCCTGGCTGATAATGTCAAAAAGTATGAATCGCAATTCGGCATTATTCAGGAGCCCGATATGCCGCCATTTCCCCACATGAATTTCAATACCCCTCCCGCCCAGGCCTGATGTGACCTGCAAGGGTAGGTTGTTCAACCGGGCACTAATAATGCCATGACACAATCTTGCAGCCCAGCAGCGCCCCGGACCCGTGTCAAAAGCCGGCACGGGGCGTTGTGCCTCTTTGTAAAGGGCGCGGGGTGCTGACCCGCGCCCTAAGGCTGCCTCAAAATTGAGAGTCGTTCCTCCGGTGCCGATTGACTCCCGGAAAGGGCGGCGGATGTGCCTCTGTAATCCCTGCTCTTTTCACAAGTAGGGGAGTCTTTTGAGACAGCATCAGGGCGCTCGGCGGGCTTCAGCCCCTCCGAGCGCTCCTCCCGGCGGCTTGGCTGCACCGGTGAAACAAGCCGCACAGACTCGTGATATAACCTTAATTATTTTGCAACACCAGAAATGGTACCCAGTTGAACATCCCGGTCTGCAAGAATTTACTTGTCGTTCAAAATATAGATAGTTGATCAGTCCTTTTTTTGGGGATGCCAGGCAGGGCGCGCTCAAGCCGTCAGCCTTGCCTTGTGAGATGAGCCTTTCTGAGAGTTATGCATTGCACTTTGATGCAATTTTAATGGGGCTTGCAAAAATGTCTGCGGCAGTTTTCAGTGCCTTTGCTTATCTTTGCAGCCTGAAACCAAGGTCAGCATTCAATTGAAGTATGGCCTTATTTTCGCAATGTAAATTTAGAGGCAGCTAACCTCACCCCACGCATTAACTTCCAAACTGAAAAACAATTTGACCTATGCAGCAAGTACCAGCAGTACTATTACTTCAAGACGGCACAGCTTTCTATGGAAAAGCAGCCGGCAAAATCGGAACTACCACCGGAGAGCTCTGCTTTAACACCGGTATGACAGGTTATCAGGAAATCTTCACAGATCCCTCCTATTACCGTCAGATCATGGTGATGACCAACGCCCACATCGGCAACTACGGAACGAGACTGACTGAGGCCGAATCCTCCTCCATAAAGATTGCAGGCCTGGTATGCAAAAATTTTACCTGGCAGTACAGTCGCATCAAAGCCACCTCTTCCATTCAAGAGTACTTTGAAGAAGAAAGCCTCGTAGGAATTTCCGATGTTGACACCAGGGCTATCGTCCGCCATATCAGAAGCCAGGGTGCCATGAATGCCATTATTTCTTCGGAAACACTTGACCTGGAGGTACTCAAGGCGCACTTGGCCAGGGTCCCATCTATGAACGGTCTTGAATTGGCAAGCGAGGTGAGCACTCCAAGCACCTACATGATGGGCAATTCTGACGCTAAATTCCGGGTAGCTGTCCTGGATTTCGGTGTTAAAAGAAGCATCCTGAACTGCATGGTCGAGAGAGGTTGCTATCTCCAGGTTTTTCCCGCCAAGACAAGCTATGCCGAGTTGAAGAAGTGGAACCCCGATGGCTATTTTCTGTCAAACGGTCCCGGTGATCCGGCCCCCATGGATTATGCCACGGATACTGCCAGGGCTATCCTGGAGGATGACAAGCCGCTCTTTGGCATTTGCCTCGGCCATCAGATTCTCGCCCAGGCGCTGGGCATTTCCACCTACAAGATGCACCATGGCCACAGGGGAATTAACCATCCCGTTAAAAACCTGATTACCGGAAGGTGCGAAATCACCAGCCAGAACCATGGGTTTGCTGTGAATTCGGAAGACCTGGAACGACACAAAGATATCGTCCAGGTGACTCACCTCAACCTCAACGATGGCACTGTCGAGGGCATCAGGGCACTGCACAAGAAGGCTTTTTCCGTGCAGTATCACCCGGAGGCATCTCCCGGTCCTCACGATGCGAGGTACCTTTTTGATGATTTTACCCAGCTGATGCACTCCTCGATGAAGGAGCCAGGCATCGCTGTTTGATAAACAGCGGGCGGACAGCGGACTCAATTCCTTGCAAATGCTCATCTCAACGGGGACCTGCTCTGCCTTATAACACCTAAATATTTTTTTTAATGAGTGCAATTGTTGATATCCTTGCCCGGGAAATACTGGATTCCCGTGGGAACCCTACTGTAGAGGTAGAGGTGCTGACAGAAGATGGTGCTTTCGGTAGGGCTGCGGTTCCCTCTGGTGCATCCACAGGAATGTATGAAGCTGTTGAACTCCGGGACGGCGACAAAGAGCGCTATCTTGGCAAGGGCGTTCAGAAGGCCTGTGAGAACATCGAAGAGATTATTGCCGAACATCTCATCGGAGAAGATGTGTTCGAGCAGCGCTACCTGGATCAGATCATGATTGATCTGGATGGAACCAGCAACAAAGGCAAGCTCGGTGCCAACGCCATTCTCGGCGTTTCACTGGCAATTGCCAGGGCTGCTGCCGAGGAATCCGGACTTCCGCTTTACCGCTATGTCGGTGGTGCCAATGCCCATGTTCTCCCGGTTCCCATGATGAACATTCTCAATGGCGGGGCGCATGCCGACAATGGAATCGACTTCCAGGAGTTCATGATCATGCCCATCGGCGCTTCCAGTTTCCGGGAAGGCCTTCGCATGGGTGTCGAAATTTTCCACCACCTGAAAGGCGTACTGAAAAGCAAAGGCTACTCTACCAATGTGGGTGACGAAGGCGGTTTCGCACCCGACATGAAGTCGAATGTGGAAGCCATTGAAACGGTGCTGCAAGCTATAGAGAAAGCCGGCTACGCTCCAGGGGAGGATGTGATGATTGCCATAGATGCCGCCGCTTCTGAATTTTTTGATCGGGAAGCCGGAGTTTACCACTTCAAAAGCTCTACGGGGGAAAAACTCACCCCAGCTGAAATGGTGGATTTCTGGACCAACTGGAGCAAGAAATACCCTATTTTCTCCATCGAGGATGGCATGGACGAGGATGACTGGGATGGCTGGGCAGCCTTGACGCAGTCGATCGGCAAAAGGATTCAGCTTGTAGGCGATGACCTTTTTGTGACAAATACCAAGCGCCTCCAAAAAGGCATCGATAGCCAAATTGCCAATTCCATACTCATCAAGGTCAATCAGATCGGGTCACTGACCGAAACCATCAACGCCGTGAATCTGGCAACGCGCAACTCCTACACCAGCGTCATGAGCCATCGCTCTGGTGAAACCGAGGACACGACGATAGCTGACTTGGCAGTAGCGCTGAATACAGGGCAAATCAAAACCGGCTCTGCTTCCCGCTCTGACCGGATTGCAAAGTACAACCAGCTGCTTCGAATAGAGGACGAATTGGGTGATATTGCCGTTTATCCCGGCAAGGCCCTCTTGTCCAGAGGCTTGTGATTCCTTGAATTCTTTCGACTGTCTAATTTCATAAGATGAATCCATCGCTGTTTTTTCAATTGGTGGCCAAGCGACTTCCGGTACCTTTTCGCAATAAGTATGTGCTGTCCTTGGTTGTATTTGGATTTCTGCTTGTTTTTATCGATAAGCATGACATCTGGACGCAGCTCAGATTGAGGGGTGGCATCCGCCGGCTGGAGGAAGACAAGGCTTATTACCAGGGAAAGATTGAGGAGGCAAGGCTGGACAAGCAGAACATCGATGAAAACAAGGAGCAATTCGCCAGAGAGAAATATCACATGCACAAGCGGAATGAGGAGGTTTTCATCATTCAAAAGCAGTGAAGTAAAGCCTTGCGCTGTTAGTCGATGACCGATCTTTGAAAATTGAAAACTATTTATTCACTTACCAAATAAGTCAAATGTCTGTATTAGTCAATAAATCATCCAGGGTGATTGTCCAGGGTTTTA
Source organism: Bacteroidota bacterium (assembly GCA_041159285.1). Lineage (GTDB taxonomy): Bacteria > Bacteroidota > Bacteroidia > Chitinophagales > Saprospiraceae > UBA6168. The sequence goes on from JBEAYO010000162.1 coordinate 4,610, forward strand.
CTGGCAAAGAGGGCTCGTTTCACGCGAGCCAGATGATTGCCTATGGAACGAATGTAATTGGCGGTGTTACACCCGGAAAAGGTGGGAGTCTCCATTTGGATCTCCCGGTGTTCGACACGGTTGAAAAAGCGGTTAAGGAGGGCGGTGCCAATGTCTCGGTTATATTTGTGCCACCTTCCTTCGCGCCGGATGCAATCATGGAAGCTGCAGAAGCCGGCGTCGGCGTGATCATCTGCATCACGGAGGGAATTCCGGTCCAGGACATGGTTAAGGTAAAAGCCTATTTGGATGGAATCAAAGGCGTCCGCCTGATTGGACCCAACTGCCCCGGCGTCATCACGCCAGGTGAGGCAAAGTGCGGCATCATGCCGGGCTTTATCCACCGCCCGGGCAGGATTGGCATCGTCAGCAGGTCCGGCACGCTCACCTATGAAGCTGTTGATCAGGTGACGAAGGCTGGTATGGGACAATCCACCTGCATTGGGATCGGAGGAGACCCCATCGTGGGCACCACTACCAAAGAGGCGGTTGAATTGCTCATGAATGATCCAGACACAGACGGCATCATCATGATAGGTGAAATAGGCGGTGGCATGGAAGCAGAAGCTGCAGCCTACATCAGAGACCATGGCACCAAGCCGGTGGTTGGCTTCATCGCAGGTCAAACTGCCCCCAAGGGTCGAAAGATGGGACATGCCGGGGCGATCATTGGCGGGGCTGATGACACCGCAGCAGCCAAGATGGAAATCATGGCAAAATGCGGCATTCACGTGGTTCATTCACCTGCCACCATCGGGGAAACCATGGTGAAAGCGCTGGGGAAATAGTGCTAATTATCTTGTAAAAACAATGCCCGGCGAGCCCATGGCCCGCCGGGCTTACTTTTTTAAGCCCATGTATGCCAGACTGAGCTAGGTTTTCTCGCATCATGTGCCGACTCGCAATCGGAAATCTTTCTTCAAAACTTCGTTGCAAACTATGACAACGCCTATTGTTCTGTCAGGGCATCCGATGGAATGCAGCTCTGTCGCATGCCGTTTTAAAAGCAAAACCAGCCGCGGCCAGTTAATTGGCAAGTTGCTTTTTGTCGCCTGTATTCAATGGTTATTTCTGGGGTCTCTGATGGCCCAGCAGGAAGACACGCTCGCCCTCCGGCAAGAATTAAACCCTGTCACCGTATCGGCAAGCCGGCTCGAGGCAAGCGATGACAAGACAGCCCTCGCCACGACGCTCATAGGAGCCTACCGGCTTCAGCACAGTCAGCAACAACTTGCACTGGACGAAATGCTGGGGGTAGTACCCGGATTATTTGCCCAGAATGGCAGCAATTTTGCCCAGGATGTCCGCATTTCTATCCGGGGTTACGGATCCAGGGCCGCCTTTGGAATCCGGGGAATCAAGATATTATTGGATGGCTTTCCGGAAACCTCGCCGGACGGACAGGGCCAAGTGGATAACATCGATCCTGCCATTGCCAATTCCGTAATGGTAATCAGAGGCGGCACCGCCGCACTGTATGGAAATGCGAGCGGAGGCCAGATCAGCTTTTCCACCTTGAACTTCGACTTACCCCGCTCCCTGGAAGCCGCTTCCAGTCTTGGCTCATTCGGGTTTGGCAAGGTTCACGTAAAGTCGAATTCGAGACGGGGAAAATGGGCAAGTGCTGTCAACCTCGTCGGCACCCGGCAAACCGGCTACAGGCAGCACAGCTCCTTTCAAAATTACCTGGTTAACACAGGATTGAGATTTCAACCCGATAGCCTGACCGAGCTGATACTGGCGCTCAATGCAGCTTACAGCCCGGAGGCACTCGACCCTGGAGCTTTGACACTGACGGAAGTCGCCGCCGACCGAAGGGCTGCCCGCGAGCGAAACACTGTTTTTGATGCCGGCGAGAAACTCTGGCAGGGCCGGCTTGGCTTGTCTTTTTCCCGAACATTGAGCAGCGGCCACAAAATAACTGCCAGGGTCTTCCAAACCCGTCGTGATTTCAGCAATAAATTGGCGGGAAGTCCTGCAGAAATCGTGCGACTGGACCGCGTTTTTTCTGGTGCCAGCGCTGCCTACACCCGGGAGGGAAAAATGCTGGGCAGGAAGTTATCTATCTCCAGTGGAATAGAGCTCGAGCTGCAGTCGGATGACAGGAGCAGGTATGTCAATGAAAACGGAAAACAGGGGGAGCTTCTTTTTGACCAAAACGAGCAATGCAAGAACTTTGGTTTATTCCTCTCGGGCAAGTATGAATTGAGTGACAGGTTGTACATTTATCCGGGCGCCAGGTTGGATGCAGTCACTTTGCGGGTGGCGGACAATTTTATCAGCAATGGAGATGACAGCGGCGAAAGAAGATTCAAGGTGTTCAATCCCATTTTGGGCGTCAACTATGCGCTGTCGAACAGGATGCACCTTTACACCAGCCTTGGCAGGGGATTTGAGACGCCGACCTTCACTGAATTTGCCCATCCGGAAGGATTGGGTGGATTTAACCCAGGCCTTGCACCACAGCGCTCGGTGAATATGGAGGCAGGTGTCAAGGGCAGCCGAGGGGATGGAAAGCTGAAGTTTGATGCGGCTTTATTTTACATCAGACTGACGGACGAGTTGATTGCCCAGGAAAGCGCAAACCGGGTTTACTATAAGAATGCAGGTGTTTCCTCCAGGAGGGGATTT
>JBEAYO010000163.1:0-7276 GCA_041159285.1 Bacteroidota bacterium
ACTTGTTTCGGCGGGGTCATCGAAGGGTCAAAAAGGCTCTTTTCTTCCCACTTTGTGCCTTTTTTAGGTCAAATAGCTGGGCTATTCTCCCTAAAAAAGGCACAAAGTGGAAAGAAAATAGCACTTTTTTCCCACTTCGCTGACCCGCCGCAACAAGTCTAATAAGCGGCCTCAGGGCCTCGCACTGGCCTTCTCACCGGAGTTTGCCGCCAGTTCAATCATCAGCCTCATCTCGCGCAGCAGGTCCTCTTCCATTCCGTTGAATCCTACGCTCTCGAAGCGAATTACGCCGTTTTTGTCAATAACGTACTTGGTGGGGATGCCGCGGACGCCAAAGGCAGGTGACACATTGTCCTCCATATCGAACAGGACGTTGAAATTGTATCCCTTTGATTGAATGAAGTCAGCGACCTTCTTCTCCCGGTCGCCGGTACCCTCCCAGGTATCTATGAACAGGAATTCCACGTCCTCGCGGTCCTTGAATTCATTGACCGCCTTTTGCATGGCCGGGAAGGATGCCACGCAGGGGCCGCACCAGGTTGCCCAGAAGTCAGCGATGACCACCTTTCCTTTCAAGCTCTCGAGCGACACCATCTCACCCTGCATGTTTTTGAGGTTAAAGGCAGGGGCAGGCCTGTCCAGCATGGATTCCTTCAGCTCTTCCCGCGCCTTTTGGATGGCCATTTTGTCAAGAAGAGCCAGGTTCTTATCCAGGGCCTCCTCCAGGGAATTATTGGCCAGGAAGAGCCTCCTGTATTGGAGATTCATGGCGGTGGTGGCCGTTCCCTCCTCGATCAGCTCCAGCAGTTTTGCCTCGGCGGCCTCAGGCCCCTTGACCGCTTCCAGATAGAAGGCATAGCGCTCATTCATTTCAGGATTCCTGAACATGAAGCCCTCGCAGGCAATCTGTTGGTAAGCCAGCGCCTTTTCCTTGTCGCCGGCCTTGTAGCAGATAAGGGCATAAGTATCCGAGTAACTTGGGATGCTGAAAGAAACATTAGACTTGTAATTCCTGGGAGAAACAAAGGCTGGCCGGTCCTTCATCTCCGTTTTTTCCTTTTCCATGATAGCCAGCGATTGGAGGGAAAGCTCGCCGGCGAGCACCAGATCAATGGCGGGGCTGTCCAGTGACTCCCCTGACAGGCTCCAGGCTATCTCATTGCAAGCCATGGCCCTGGCCTCCGAGCTGACGATGCGATCCAGGTAATACCTGACTTTTTCCCAGTCTTTCTCGCGGGAGAAATGCAAGGCCTTGTTCATTGCCTGGTTGTCTATTTTAGACTTTGCGGCATTGCCCAGCGGGGCCTGCTGCCAGATTTTTTTCAAGATGGCCTCTTGTTCTGCCATCACCTTGGTTTTTTCCAGTTGGTCAAGCAGGTCCAGCGCGACTATTTCGCCTTTGGGGTATTTCTTTCTGAGTTTCTCCCCTACCTGCTTTTCAAGGTCCTTGTCCTGAAGTGCCCGGGCCTGCAGCCTTGCGTCCAGCAATTCCCGTTCGATGGCCTTCTTGTTGCCCAGCGACTGAAGGATCCGGGCTTTTGAAGTCTCCAGGCCCTCTGCGTCTTTGGTATTAGCCGAGAGGCTTGCATGGAGTTCCGTCATCACGGAGTTTTGAAGAAGGGATATATCTTGCCGGAACGCTGTTTTCAGCAGTTCCAGTCCTTCCTTGTCCCGGCTTTTTTCAAAGCCGGCTCTTCTTGCCTCACGGGTCTTGATATAAGCCTCCGCGGCAATTGCGCCCGGCAGTTTTTCTACCCTGTCGGGATTATAAAAATAAAGAATGTAAGCGCCGTCGGCATTGGCGTCTGTCTTGTTCTGCTTGTAATTCGCGGCTCGGAAGTAAACCGCCTTCATCCCCGGGGAAGTGGAGAGCTGTGCGGTGCAGACGCCATCCTTGACGTTAAATTCCAGTGACTGGGTACTCAGCAGTCCCGGCGTGCCGAAGTCAATAGCCGATGCAACCAAATCCTCGACTTCCAGGCCTTCCAGCTTAGTACCTTGAGGATCGTAGGTAACGGTGACCGTTTCGCCCGGAACAGGTTTTTCGGGGGAAAATCGGAAGCCCTGGGCACCCAGGTCGGGTTGCAAGGCGGACAACAGCAGCAGGCAAGCGATAAAAAACAATTTATTCATAAAGCAAAAATTTGGTTTGTAAAACTTGAGGCAAAGTAAGCCATTTTCGCAAATGCATTGATTACTAACGATTTTTTTCTTTTGCAAATTATAAAATTGACTTGTAGCTGCCATCTAATCTCATGGCATTTCTGCTTTTGATAAAGAAAAAGATATTACCTTCGCTCTTCAGAAGTCTTCTTGCCAGAAGGGATGCTTTTGCAATCTATCCCCCGGAAAGGGAGGCGACGAAAAGGAGCAACAAAAAAGCATTTTAAATATCACAAGGACTTTAGACACAACTTTCTCTTTGAAAATCAGCTTATCAACCAAAAGCATATGAAGTATTTACTGACTATCTCCGCCATGTTAATGCTTGGCACTGTGGTGTTGGCACAACCTGCAAATGACAACTGCAGCGGCTTGATTGACCTCGGCGTGGCGCCCATCTGCGACTCGTCCATTTACAACAACGTGGGGGCCACGGAGAGCAATATCGGCTTCGACAATTTCCCGTCCTGCTTTGTTGGGAATCCCCAACGGGATGTTTGGTTCTCCTTTGTAGCATCCGACACCATCTTTGACTATCGCATCTTGCTGACGGCGGTGCCTGATCCGGCCACGGGCCTGAGCCCCATCCTGAACCCACAAATCGCCTTGTACCGGGGAGACTGTGAATTCGACGGCCTGCAGCTGCTGGATTGCGTCTCATCCGCCGCTGGTGGTACCAGCGCCCAGGTGGACCTCATCGGACTTACCCCTGGAATCACCTATTTCCTGCGCATCAACGACTGGTCGGCCACTGCCAGCCCCAATGCCGGTGCATTTACGCTCTGCATCACGGAGAAACCCCCTATCATCAACATTGACGAAGGCGGCTCAAACCTCTGCTCCGGAATATTGACGGATACAGGAGGAGAGGACGACGACTACGGCAACAACGAAAACTACGTCTTTTCGATTTGCCCCTCCATCCCTAGCAATTGCATTAATTTCACCTTGCAATACTTTAATCTCGAGAGCACAGACTTTGGCAACACAGGGGATGTGCTGACTTTCTACAACGGCCCGAACACTGCCTCTCCCGTCATTGGAACCCTTAATGGATCCAACAGCAACAACCCCTCTAACGGAGGCGTCTGTTACTCCGTGTCTGCCTCCAGCGGATGCCTCACTATCCAGTTCACCTCTGATGCCTCTGCAACCTACGAGGGCTTCCTCGGCACCTGGCAGTGCACCCCGGAGGCTTGCCAACAGCCACAGGACATAGAGATAGACGCCACCGCCACGCCAGAGGAAATAGTCCAGAGCGTGGTCTCCGGTGAGACTGTCATTACAGTGACCAGCGTAGATTGCAACCAGGGGGCAATAGGAACCTTTGATGCCAGCAACAACGAAGAACTAGGCCTGGAAAAGGGATTGCTGCTCACCAGCGGCTCTGCAGGCAACGTCGCCAATCCGGCCATCTCCTTCACCTCTGCCTTCAATGGCGGCGGCAATGACACCGACCTCGACTACCTCTCCTCCATCAACGGCAACAACTCCACCTCCCAGGACGCCTGTGTGGTTGAACTGGAAGTGTTCGCCGCCACGGACGAGATCACCTTTGAGTACATCTTTGGCTCTGAGGAGTACCCGGAGTACGTGAACACCTCCTTCAACGACATCTTCGCCTTCCTCGTCTCCGGACCTGGCATCACCGGGGATCCAAACATCGGCAACCAGCTGAACATCGCCACACTCCCCAATGGAACCTTCATCCAGATCAACAGTGTGAACGATGGTTCCAACTGGCAATATTACCGGAACAACATCAACAGTCAGACGGTGGCCTATGACGGCCTCACCTCTGACTCCCTGGGCATCAAGAAAAGCCTGACAGCGCGGGTAGAGACCATTCCCTGCAATACCTACAAACTGAAGCTGGCCGTGGCGGACCGCGGCGACTCATCGTTTGACTCCGGCGTGTTCATCTCTGAAATCAAGGGCGGCTCGCCGCAACTGGGCGTCAACTACCAATCCGGCATCGAATACCTCGTTGAGGAATGCACAGCTATTCCGGATGAACTGGTCATTTCGCTGAACTCCCCCATCAGCCAGCCCGCCACCTACACGGTCGTGGTTGGCGGCAGTGCTGTGTTGGGAACGGACTACACGCTGAACATCCCTTCCACCATCACCTTCGAAAACGGCTCTGAGACGTTCACCTTCCCCATCCAGGCGCTGGCAGATGGCCTGGCGGAGGGCGTGGATACCATAGAAATAAAACTCGTGCGCGATTTTGGCTGCGGTGCCGTGGCACTGGCCACCCTCATCATAGAAATACAGGACCAATTGGAGGTAGAAATCTTTGAGGATGAGTTGGATACGGTGCTGGTCTGCGGCGGCACCTGCACGCAACTGACTGCCTCGGGGGCCTCAGAGTATTTCTGGACTCCACCCGCAGCCTTTTCCAACCCGGACATCTCCAACCCCACGATCTGCCCAGACAGCAGTCAGATGGTCGAGGTGATAGGAACCCTGGGCATTTGCTCCGACAAGGATTCCATCTGGATTCAAGTCATCACCCCGGAGGTCACGATCCTGCCGGACGGCGACCAAACGATTTGTGCCAACGACACCCTGATTATAACGGCTTCCAACAACGTGGGCAACAGCAACTTGCAATGGACTTCCTTCTTTATTCCGATCAATGACCCCACCAACCCCGAGCAGGTAATCATCCCGCCCGACTTTTTTGACAACTTCTTCCTGAATGTCAGCGTATCACTGGGCGGCTGCACCGCCACCGATGCTATCAACATCACCGTGGATCCCTTCAGCTTCCCCGAGCTGATTGCCGACACCATTATTTGCCAGAATTACAGTGTGGACCTCGGCAGTGACATCGTCAATTCGACGACCACGTTCTCCTGGTCTCCAGCGACAGGATTGTCAGACCCCAGCGTTTCTGGCCCAGTTGCCACGCCGGATGTCACCACCACCTACACCCTGGTCGCAGAGAGCGCAACGGGCGTCTGCAAGGACACGGCCCAGGTGACCGTCGAGGTGATACCTGCAGACGTTGAAATTCAAAACCCCGATACTACTTACATTTGCGTGGGCGAGTCGGTGACGCTGACAGCAACCAACTCCACCAATGGCGTCGGCGTGACCTGGCAGCCTTCTTCCACCCTGACGGTGCAGTCTCCGACACAAGCAGTAGCCAATCCGCTGCTGTCAACCTGGTACTTCATCGAATTGCAGACGGCTGATTGCAAGGTAGTTGACTCGGTGCTGGTCTATGTTGACTCACTGCCCAACCTCGACATTTCAGCCATTCCGGCAAAGGAATCATATTGCCAGGGCGAGCAGGTCACGCTGGTTTCCCCCACCTATGAGCCAGCCAACTTCCCCAACATCGATTTTCAATGGGAAGTTGATGCACCGGGAGCCCTGACACCAGACAGCTTCCTTAACATGGTCATTCTGGCCGTGGAAACGCATACCTATATCCGGGTCACTACCGTCAATGCCTGTAGCAGCGTGGATTCAATAGAAATCAAGGTAGTCCCGGTCGCCTCTATCACTGTGGATCCAGCGCAGAGCAATATTTGCCCGGGCGACCCCGTCAGCTTCACCGTTACAGCTGACCCCGGCGTCACCGACTTGAGTTGGAGTCCCTCCACCGGCCTCAGTTGCACAGACTGTCCGAATCCTATCGCCACCGTCCTCACCACGACTACCTACAGCGTGGAGGGCGAGTTTGAGGGTTGTCCGGTAGGAGCTTCCGCCACGATTACCGTGGCCTCTGCCCCAGCATTTTCTCCGCCCTCCCAGCCCAGTATATGCCCGGGCGAGCAAATATCGCTCAACAATGCTGCCAGCCCCGATGCCACCTACAACTGGACCGCATCGGATGGCAGCCTGACTACCAGTATCCCCCAGCCGGTTGTGGCGCCCACTCAGACCACCACCTATTTCCTGACTGCCAGCAATGGCATCTGTGAAATTGAGGAGGAAGTCACCATCATTGTGGCGCAGGACTTTGAATTGACAATCCCGGGGGACACGACCCTTTGCAGTTACAACCTCGTGCCTTTAAATGCCACTGCCACCGCGCCCGATGTTACCATCACCTGGACAGACGGCAATGGCAATGTGGTAACCCCGCCAATTGAGGCTGACGGAGGAGGATTTTACACCGCCACTGCTGTAAGCGGAGAGGGCTGCTTCGTGCATGAAGAGACTTTCGTGGTGAGCGTGCATCCGAATTACACCATTGACGCGGGCCCAGACCAGACAGTCGCCAGTGGTCAGGCTGCCACGCTGAATGCCACTGCAAGCATCCCTGGCGTAACCATTGAGTGGGTGAACGGCGAGGGCACTGTGCTGGGAACCGGCAATTCCATTACCCTCAACCTGTGCAGCAGCGAGTTGGTGGTTGCTGTCGGCATTGACCAGGCCCGTTGCTATGGCAATTCTGACTCAGTGAATGTGTTTGTGACCGCAGGCTTTGTGTTGGACTCCATCTTAGTGTCTCAGCTTGACACCACGGAAACCGTTTACGAGGGAGAGGAGATTTCAATAGATGTCTTCACAACGCCTACTCCCCTTCCGGGAGCCTCCTACGAGTGGTTTATCAATGGAGAATTATTTTCCACCACCCTCGAGCCTTCCACCGGCCAGATTTTCGCTCCTGAAATTTTCACAGAGCAGGAGACCTTTACTTACGACGTGGTGATCACGGACGCCAGCGGCTGTTCCACCGTCAATGGCATTGACGTGAATGTGCTGAACAACCCGGTCGATATTCCCAACGTGTTCACGCCGAACAATGACAACAAGAATGATGTCTTCGTTCCGATTTCCCGCGTTCCTGTGACGATTCTCGAGTTCAAGGTATGGAACCGCTGGGGGCAGTTGGTGTATGACGAGGCTGGGGCGCAGGCCGGTTGGGATGGACTCCAGGATGGCAAGCCCGCTGCGTCGGATGTTTACATTTACTTCATCCGCTACGAAATCACCGGGGCGGATGGGAAGGAATATTCTGAAAAGGGAGACGTTACCTTGTTGCGTTAATATTCAACGTTCGGGAAAGGTTTGCCTTTTCAGCAGGTTCGAAGGGCTGGTCTGTTCGTACCTCAAAAAAGTCCCCCCCTGTGGTTTGGCAAAGCCAAACCAC
>JBEAYO010000164.1:0-7250 GCA_041159285.1 Bacteroidota bacterium
TTTGGGCCCCCCGGGGGGCCTTGGCCCCGCGGTGCCCCCTTTCCGATAGCCGTGCCGCACCGGCGGAAAATATTCAAATGTGCACTGAGTCTTTTTTAAACAGCCATGCAAAACCTGTCCTGGAGACTGCACCGGAGCATTACATTACATGGTCATAAAATTTTTTTTGCCGCTGACTGTTTGTAAGAATGGGATAAATTGCCAATGTTTGCCCCGATGCTAATCGAGAGGAGTTGTGCCGAAAGTAGCCGGAGCGCTGCGCTCTTTCCGGCGACTGCGCAGAACCGGAGAAACAAGCCGCATGTTTTTTCTACGCAGCCCCTGTTATTAGTTGAGAAAAAATTACCTATTGCCAGCATATGAATCCCGCTTATTTGCCAAAAATTGAAGTAATCAGCGATAAGGTAAAGGCGCCGCCACTGGGACAGCACCGCCGCATCGCAGCCCTGCTGCCTCACGACTACGACAGGTCCGGCAAGCACTACCCCGTCCTTTACCTGCAGGACGGCCAGAACCTGCTGGAGTACCGCTCCCCCTTTGGCAACTGGCATGTGGACCATCGCCTGGCCGAGATGGCAGAAAAAGGCCAGGGCGACCTGATCGTAATTGCCATCGACCACGCCGAACAGGACCGCGTGCGCGAATTCTCACCCCCGGAAGTGACCCGCTTCGGCGTCAGCCAGGGCCGCCAATATGCCAACTATATGGTGGATGAACTGAAACCCTATGTGGACCGCCATTTCCGCACCCTGCCCGACCGGCAAAACACGGGCATCGGAGGAAGCAGCATGGGCGGGCTGATCAGCATCTACAGCGCCTTCATCTTCCCGGAAGTATTCGGAAAAATGATGGTGTTTTCTCCCTCCCTCTGGCTGACCCCTAAAATTTATTTTCAAGCCATTGATTTCTTCAATCCGTTCGACACAAAGATTTACCTTTATGCTGGCGGAAAGGAAAGCGACACCATGATTCCAAACGTCCAACGCCTGCGCTCAGCCCTGCAGCGGAAAGGCCTCGACGGCTCCAAAATCGAATTTCACCTCTCGATTGACCCGGAGGGAGAACACAACGAGGCCAAATGGGGGACCGAGTTCCCCAAGGCTGTCGCATGGCTGTTCAACAATGACGGCAACAAACACTTGCTATGAAAGTCCTTCACATCAGCATGGAATGCTTCCCGGCGGCCAAGTCCGGCGGACTGGGTGACGTCGTGGGCGCCCTGCCCATCTACCTGAACCGGGCAGGTCTGAGCAGCTCCGTGATCATCCCTCGGTATGGCACGCGCTGGCTCAACCAGCAGTCCTGCCGCGAAGTCTTCAGCAGCCATATCCGCCTGGGGAATGAACTGGTCTGGTTCTCCATCGAGGCCGTGGAAAATGCACAACTAGGTTTTGACCTCTATGTGGCCAACATCCCCGGCAAGTTCGACCGCCCGGGCATCTATGCCGACCCCGGCGGCGGCTGGTACAGCGATGAGGTGGAGCGCTGTCTGTGCTTTCAGCAGGCCGTGCTCAAGTGGATCCTTTCCATGCACTGGCGCCCCCAGATGCTGCACTGCCACGACCACCACACCGGCCTGATCCCCTTTATGGTCAAATATTGCCCCGAGTTCCGGCCATTGCACTACCTGCCCACCATCTTTACCATTCACAACGGCGAATACCACGGTGCCTTCAGCTGGTGGAAGGCAGGGCTGCTCCCGACCTTCTACCAGGAGGCGAGAAGCCTGCTGGACTGGGGCGACGCCATTTGCCCCCTGGCCTCAGCCCTTAAGTGCTGCTGGCGATTCACCACCGTTTCCCCTGGCTATCTCGACGAGCTGCGCCACCACGCCAATGGCATGGAGTCGCTCGTCAACCGGGAGCTGGAAAAAGGGCGCGGCATCCTGAATGGCATTGACGCGGAGCTCTGGAACCCCGCCACGGATGCTCTAATCGCCCATCGCCTGGAGGACGGGGACATAGAGGGCTACAAGAAAAAGAACAAACTGCGGCTGCACGACAGGTTCCGCATCATCCCGCGACTGCCAATCGTCACCTTCATCGGCCGCCTGGTTCGTGAAAAAGGTGCCGACATCATCCCCGATACCGTCCGCCGCGTGGTGGGAAGCGGCATCCAGGTGGGATTTGTCATCCTGGGCACCGGCGACCAGGACACCATGGCGGAAATCGCCCGCCTGAGGGGGGAGTTCTCCGGCTATTGCGATGTATCCCTGGAATACAATGAAGCACTCGCTCACCAGCTCTACGCAGGCGCTGACTTCCTGTTCATGCCCTCCCGCGTGGAGCCTTGCGGCCTTAACCAAATGTATGCGTGCAGGTATGGCACCGTCCCGATTGTCCGGAGCGTGGGAGGCTTGAGGGATACCATTGTCGATATCGGTGACCCCGGCGGACGCGGGCTGCGCTTCAATAATTTTTCATTGGATGACACAACGACATCCATTTACAGGGCTGCGCGGATTTATGAAAATGAGGATGTGATGAAGGGCTTGCGGCAACATATCATGCAGGCGGATTTTTCATGGGAAAGAGCAGCTGGCGACTACATTCACTTGTACAACGAGTTTGCCTGAAGCCAGCGGTTCCAAAGCTGCCTGAACGGCTTTGCTCAGGCCAAAGCAAATAAAAAAAAGTCCCGGTCAGGCCATAAAGACCTGCCGGGATTCCTTTTTTCACCAACTAAAATCATTAATCCTTTGTATTTCTCAGAAAAAAGCGTGTTTTTTCTTGTAATTTCAAGTTGCTAAACAGCAGTCAAAAAAAAAGGTTTTTAAAGAAATCGCTTTTTTTGAGTATCTCCTCAGAACAATAGGGCAATATCAAGAGCTAAGTATAAAGCTTATGCACACAGGCAATGAGCTTCGCCCCTGAAACCCCTCCCCGCAGGCCGCGGGGAGGGGTTTTAGAGGCTGTCTCAAAAGTCCCCTCGACTTGTGAAAAGGCCGGGGGGCGCAGCCCCGCGCCCTAAAACTTTTTAGGGTGGCGGATGGGCCACAGGCCCGTCCGCCGCCTTTTCCGGAAGTCAATCGGCACCATTGAAACGAATCTAAAAAGTGCAGAGGGTCTTTTGAGACAGCCTCCTTTTCACAAGCGGGCACCTCGCCGAGGGATCTTTTGAGGCAGCCTCTTTCCGGAAGGTAAAGAGCACCGGCTGAAAACCTTGAATTTTAAGGAAATTCTTTTCTGACAATTCTCTTAAATGTTCCCCGTCCGCCAGGGCAAGCAATCAATCAGTACCCATCCGTCCATCCGAAATATTCCCGGATGATGTTTTCCTTTTCTTTGTTGAGGTAGCGTATAAAGGCAGCCGCCACCGGCGAGTTTTTCTTGTCGGCGTGCCAGATGAGATTCCAGTAGGTCACGAATGGCAAGCCCCGGATCGGGATGATTTGCAGCTGCCGGTTGATCAATTCGTTTTTGATCCCGATGAGCGGCATGATGGAATAACCCAGGCCCGCGATGACGGCCTGCTTGACCGCCTCGTTGGACATGAGCTCGATTTTCTTGCTCACCTTCAGGTTGTTTGTCTCCATGAACTTCTCCATGGCATCGCGGGTGGCCGAACCCTTCTCGCGATAGATCAGGCGTATGGTCTCCAACACGTTTGGCTTTAGCGGCCGGCCGCCAAAATCGCGGTCGTAATTGCCGACCAGATAAAGCTTGTTCTGCATCAGCTCAATCATGTTGAGCCGCATGTCCTGCGGCAATACCGACACCAGGGAAAAGTCAACCTCGTTTTTTTCCAGGTTCTCCACCACGCGGGCCTTGTTGGTCACATCCAGCTGCAGTTCCACTTCCTTGTTGCTTTTGAGAAAAGCAGACAGGAAATAGGGGATGACGTACTTTCCCGTCGAGACAACAGATATTTTCAACCGCCCGGCCAGCTGCCCACTGAATGCCTGGGTTTTGAAGTTGATGGATTCCACCTCGTTCAGGATGTTCCCGGCAGACACGGCAATGTCCCTGCCGAAGTCTGTGATGAAAAGTTTCTTGTTGATGACCTCGGTGAGTGGTATCTCAAATTGCTGCTGAAAATTTTTCAGCTGTATGGAGACGGCCGGCTGGGTCAGGTGCAGTTCTTCAGCTGCTTTCGTAATGCTCTCTTTTTCAACGATTTTTAGATAAATCCTGAGTTGATTGAGTGTGTATTGCATAAATATTTACTTATGGTGTACATTACAAAGTTAAATAAACATTTATGATAAATGTACTCAACTTTGCATTGTCTTAAACATGAACGGGATTTTCCTATGGGGGAATGCCGTTGACGTGATGCAATAACAATAAAAATACTAAGCTGCCATGAGCCTGAATAACCTGAAAATAATACTCCATTTTGCATGGATAATCACCTTCGTCATACTGGCTTTGGCTCTTAGGGATACCCTGGCGGGTCCAGCCTTCAAGGTGCTGCTGGTGCTCACGGCACTGAACGCCATCCGCCTTTCCGGCAAGCGCAGTGAGCAAACAGGGGTGGGGCAGCCCGGCGCGGCCGAAATTGGACAAGCCACCCACTGAGCCGAATATTGCTGCCGTTCAGTTCCCATTGATGGTCAGTGGCAGCCTGACGAATTTTTAACTGGCAGAAAAATATAAACACAAACCTGGACGCAAGGCAGGGAACAATGCCCTTGGCATTGAACGGCTGTCTATTATGTATCGTGATGAATGTAATCGCTGAATACAAGGGGAGGACTTTGCTCATAGCGACCAAGCATAGGAAGGAAATGGTGATTGCCCCCCTGATGGAACAAACACTTGGGCTCAACTGCATCGTTGCCGAAGAGCCTGACACAGACCTGTTCGGGACCTTTACCGGCGAAACGGCACGAAGGGATCCCCCCCAGGTCACGGTGCGAAATAAATGCCTGGCTGCCATGGAGGCGCACGGCTGCGACCTGGGCCTGGCCAGCGAGGGGTCGTTCGGGCCGCACCCCAGTCTCTTCTTTGTACCGGCCGATGACGAGCTGTTGATTTTTATCGACAAAAAGAAAAACCTGGAAATCATGGCAAGGGAAATAAGCACGGACACCAATTTCAACGGAATAGACACGAGTGACGAGGTGGAGCTGGAAGACTTTGCCCGCAGGGCCCGCTTTCCCTCCCACAGTCTTATCCTGCGAAAAAGCAAGACGGAAAACCTGGACATCATCAAGGGCATCAACTCCTGGAAAGAACTCAAAAACGGCTTTTACCTTTTGAAAAACAAGTATGGAAAGGTCTACGCCGAAACGGATATGCGGGCCATGTGCAATCCCACCCGGATGCTGGTGATCAGGAGCGCAGCGGAGAAACTGATGAAAAAGATCTGTTCGGCCTGCCCCAGCTGCCAGCTGCCTGGCTTTGACGTGACGGAAGTGGTGTCGGGGCTTCCCTGCGAGCGTTGCGGTTTTCCCACGTGCTCCACGCTACTGCACCGCTTCACCTGCCAGCACTGTTTCCATGTGCAGGAACTCCGCTTTCCCAACAATAAACAGGTTGAGAATCCGGCATTCTGCGACTGGTGCAATCCGTAACGGCAGTGAACAATCATATAAAAGGCTGATAACACCTAAAATCAAAGCACATGAGTACCAGATTATTCTTCGTTTGTCCTTTTTCCCAAAATGAGTCCCTGATACGGTACGAGTACGGGAACAATGCGATGTTTGCCACCTCCGCCGGAGCCGTGCCGCAGCTCCAGGAGGAGGAGTATGTGCAGTCAATTATCTCCCTGGTGCGCCGGAATGGCATTGCCGATATTTACATTGCCGTCGACACGGAATGTCGGTTCATGAATGCCGTGCTGAACCGGCAGGAAGGCTTTGGAATGCCCTGTGAGGAGGAGATGAGGCGTGTTCTCAACAATTACCTGCTGGAAATTCTGCTCCGGGACGGCCTCGAGCTGCAGCAGAAAAGCTTTGCCATTCTCCACATCATAGAGCAGGCCAGGGCGCTGATGGCGCACGAAAGGTTCCAACGCTGCATCCGTGAGTTCAACCTTCGGATACACGGGATAGTCACCACCAAAAGCGACCGGAAACTCACAGAATTCAACATCTCAAATTCAATGCTGGTAAATGGACTTTCAAGTTTTAATTTCCAACTTAACTAATCCGACACTTCTGTTTTTTGTACTGGGCATCGTAGCCACCCTGCTGAAAAGCGACCTGGAAATTCCGGCCTCCACCGGCAAATTCATCTCCCTGTACCTGCTGTTTGCCATTGGTTTCAAGGGGGGACAGGAACTGGAGCACAGTGAGTTCGACACAGAGATAATATACTCCCTGGCTTTTGGCGTGCTCATAGCGGTGGCCATTCCCACCTACACGTTTTTTATTTTGAAGAAGAAACTGAGCGTGAGCGATGCGGGCGCCGTCGCGGCAGCCTACGGTTCGGTGAGTGCGGTCACTTTTGTTGCGGCGGTTTCGTTTCTGGAGATGCAATCCCTGAGTTTTGGGGGGCACATGGTTGCAGTGATGGCGCTGATGGAGTTTCCGGCTATCATTGCGGGCTTCATATTGATGATGAAGTATGAGAGGCCGGAGGGAAGTTGCCCGGGGTTGAAAAAGGTGCTGCACCATTCCCTGTCGAATGGCAGCGTGCTGATGCTGATTGGCAGCTTGTTGATCGGCATCATCGCCGATTCGCGGCAGGCGGAGGGAATCCGTCCTTTTACAACGGATATTTTCAAGGGCTTCCTGGCTATTTTCCTGCTGGAGATGGGGATGGTCACCGCCCGGCGATTTGCGGCTTTCCGGCAGTATGGCCGCTTTGCCATGTTGTTTGCCATCGCCATTCCTGCAATCAATGGCTGTGCAGTGGCTTATTTGAGTCAGTTTATCACCACGCACCCCGGCAACCGCTTTATTTTTTCCATCCTGGCAGCCAGTGCCTCCTATATTGCGGTTCCCTCGGCCATGCGGCTGGCGGCTCCCAAGGCGGATCCCGGCCTGTACATCCCCATGGCATTGGGGGTGACGTTTCCCTTCAATATCACGGTGGGCCTGCCGCTGTATTACTTGATCATAGAGTGAGGTCATGTTGCAGCAGGCAAAATCGACTGCCATGGGCTATTTTTTCAGCCTCCTTAGCCGCTTCAAAGCGCGTCCTGTAGCCCAGGGCGCTGCCGTTCCCACCCGAGGTTGCCTTTATAAGATGCTCTTGCAAGATACCTTCTCCTAAAAAGGAAGCTGTTTAGACCCGGCAATCCGTTCGGCCGGTGCCGATTGTTCCCTGGAAAGGGTGTTCGGCCGGCCACAGGCCGGC
>JBEAYO010000165.1:0-7249 GCA_041159285.1 Bacteroidota bacterium
GACACATCAACATTTCGGATTACGACTACGAGTTGGACGAGGCGCGGATTGCAAAATATCCCCTGCCGGAAAGGGATGCCTCCCGGCTACTGCTCTGGCGCTCAGGAAACATCCAGCACCATGTCTTCCGGGAAATACCTTCGCTGCTGCAAGGAGACGAAATACTGTACTTCAACAATACCAAAGTCATCCCGGCACGCCTGCACTTCCGAAAGGAAACCGGCAGCCTCATCGAAATATTCCTGCTTAGCCCCGTGCAGCCCACCCTGGTAGAACAAGCCATGCAAGCATGCGGCACCACCACCTGGCATTGCGCAGTCGGCAACCTCAAGCGCTGGAAAGAGGGCCAGGTACTGCAACAGGAACTGCTGATCCAGTCCCGGAAAGCAATCCTCCGCGCCAGCCTGGCCGATCGGCAGTCACAGCAGGTACACCTCGAGTGGGAGCCGGCAGACATCCCCTTCGTCCAGGTGGTCAACGCGGTCGGGGAAATCCCCATCCCCCCTTACCTGAAACGACAGGCGGAAGCCGAGGACAGCCATACCTACCAAACCGTGTATGGAAAAAAAGAAGGAGCCGTTGCGGCACCGACGGCAGGACTGCACTTCACCCCCGCCGTCCTGGAGGCACTGCGCGAAAAGGGAATTCGAAACGAGGAGCTCACCCTGCACGTCTCGGCCGGCACCTTCCGGCCCGTGAGCAGTGAAAATGCCCTGGAACACGATATGCACAGCGAACAGGTAGTGGTTCGAAGGGAAAACGTGGAGGCCCTTTGCACGGGAAGGAGGGTCATCGCCGTAGGGACAACAGCCATGAGGACTCTGGAAAGCACCTATTGGTTCGGCGTGCGGCTGCTCTCCAATCCCGCTGCTGTGTTTGACATTGAACAATACGAGCCCTACGGACACGCCCCGGAGGCCTTGCCAGACCTGCAGACAGTTGCCAGGGGCCTGTTAGCCTACATGGAGCGGCACGATCTGCAGGAACTGCACGGCAGCACCCGGATCTACATCGTGCCGGGCTATCCTTTTCAGGTTTGCGACGGGCTTCTGACGAACTTTCACCAGCCCTGCAGCACCTTGCTGCTGCTGATTGCTGCCTTCACAGGGGAATCAAACTGGCGGACCATATACCAGAAGGCCCTCAGCCGCGACTACCGCTTCCTCAGCTACGGGGATTCCTCGCTGCTGCTGAGGGACTGAGGCTTTCTCAAAAGACTTTCGCCGCCTGCGGCAGCGAAAGAAAATAATGAATAAATGCCCATTTTTTTGATTTTGCTTCGCAAAATCAAAAAAATGGGCATTTATTCAAAATATTCCTTGGCGGCGTCAGCCGCCAAGGGTCTTTTGAGACAGCCCCGATCTCTTGGGACAGCCTCAATCGTTGCCTTTGAAGTAATACCGCTCGTTCCTGGACTGCGACACCGGCGTCGTCTTGGGGGCTTTCTTCCTGAGGAAGGCTATGTTAAAGCCAGCCCTGAAATTGGTAGTCTGGCCATTGATCGGGTCAATCAACATCAACATGTTGTCCGTGATGGCAAAGAACTGGAAAGGGCCCAGTTGAAGGGTGGCATTTGCGCCGAGCATGAAGGAATGCCTGGCATGCCAACCAGGCATGATGCCCACGTAAAACAAATTTGCTATCTGCTTTTGCAGGTAGGCCGTGACAGCCAGGTTGTTGATATTGTTCCAGGATTCATAGTGAAATGCCGCCCCGGCCACCAGCCGCGGGTTCAGTTCGTAGCGGCCGATGAAGGAAAATCGCTGTGGGAGTTGCGTGTAGAATGGCTTGGCGGTCGCTTTAAACTCCAGGGCAGAAGAAACGGAATCAAGGCTCGAGGCAATGTCAAACTCGTCGGGGTTGTCGCTGAAAGGCCGGATTTCCTGTCCGTCGTATTGGAAGCTGCCATTGCTGACTTGTTCCAGCGCGTTCTTCGACCAGTAAATCTTACCCACGTCCTGCATGACCAGGTCCACCGAGAGCTTGGGCAATACCTTTATGCTCATGCCGATATCCAATCCGATGCCGCTGTTGCCGCTGTTGATGATTCCATCGGTGCTGGTGTCCGCCAGAAATTCATCGTCATTGAAGATGTCCGTCAGCCCGCCCGTCCGGACCACCATGTCCGTCTGCAGGTTCATCTGGTAGTACTCCTCGCTGGTCAGCATGCTGAGGCGGGAGCTGATGGTTCGGATGCCAACCAGGCCGTTGAGGTATTTGACATTGACGCCGGCTGTGAATTTTTCGTGCAGTTTGACGGCCAGCCCGACGCCGTATTCATTGAATGCCAGGAAGTTGACGGCTGGGCCTATCTCCATGGTCCGCCCCAGGAAGGCGGCATTGCCCCGCCACAGGAGTTCTGGAAGGTCCTTTCCATATCCCAGTTGAAAGTCAACCTGGGTGTTTTGAAAAAAGGAGAGTTGCACCTTGTTCAAAAGCTGGAAGGAAAGTGCCACCCCGTTGATGGATAGGGAGGAGCGCAGGAAATTGTTAGTTGGCGACATAAGGCCGAGTGCCCGGTCGAGCACTATGCTATTGCCACCCTCTGGATTTGCCTGAAGCAGATCGCCAAGGCTGAAGGCTGAGTTTTGAAATCCTGCCTGGATGTTCGGAAAAACGAGGTTAAAGCGATTGTCGGAAAAAGTGGCTGGATTGGCCTGCGTGGGGGCCTGCGCCAGGTGTGTGAGGAATACAAGACCGAGTTCCTGCTGTGCCTGGGCCGGGCGAAGGCAAAGAAGAAGTATGGCGAATGCGAATGTCTTGCGCATGGGAATTGCTTTTATGTTTATTATTTGTAATCGGTTTCCTATTTGTCAATCGTCACGGTCATGCCGATTTTCAACTCAACGTCGTAGTCTGTGAACATGGTAGCCGGAAGGGCACCGCCGTCTCCGGACTGGAAGTGGACTTCGAAAATCAGGCTGGTCGCTTCGTCCATCAGCCGGATCTGGTCATTGTCGAGGGACAAGCGCACTTCGCCTTCCGCCTTGCCATCCGCTGTCACCTTGCCATCGTCATCCACTGCGGCCGGTTCGATGAAAAAGTCGTTTACCACTGTGTTCTCTTCCCCCGAGGCGGAAAGTGCAATCAGACGGATGCCTGTTTTCAGGGGCATGCCATTTTTATACAAAATCTTCATGTCTGCGCGCGCTATGTCATCAATGGTCAGCCCGTCTTCCAGCGTCAGTTCCAGGGCTTCCCCCGTATCGCGGTAAACCAGGTCTTCCACCCTGAAGCTGAAGGGCAGGTCGAATTCGGCGTCGGCCTTCAGGCGGCTGTCCGAGCGGATGAAGTTGACAATCTGCAGGTCGTTGGCGGGGTTGATGACGACGTTCCCGCTGTAGCCCAGGGAGGCCGGATAAACGGACAGCAGCTCCACCAGTTTCGAGTTGTTCTTGTCAATGAGGAAGCTGGTGGTCTTGGTCTGCCCTATTTCGGCGATGCCGGGGTAGTTCAGGGAGAACTTCGGCGGGTCGAGGGAGGCCTGGCCTCCGAAGGAGCCATTGGCCAAGACATTGAAGTTGGATTCCAGGGGGATGCCAAATGAGTTCTCCAGGTAGAGCAGCATCCTGGGGTTGGTGAAGAGCAGGGGGGAGCTCGAGGGATCCAGGAAGGAAAAGTCAAAGTCGAGGTCAAAGTTTCCGTTGTCGAGTATCTCTTCGCGGAAGCCAAAGAAGCCCCTGACCTCTCCCACCTCGAAGTCCTTTGCCACCATGCTAACGCTGACTTCATCGGTAGCGGCGAACTGGATCAATCCGCCGGTATTGTTTTCGAGGATGACCTCGTAGATGATGCCCATGCGGTTGTAGGGCTGGGAGATGTCCTGGTCAAAATTCCAGGCCGAGCCAGAGAAGCTGCTGCCCAGGTCAATCTGAAGTGGGGAACCCGGCGGGGTGGTGGGCAGGGTAAATTCCTGGACAACGGGCTGGTTGTTCTTATAAACAGCGGGGAAAGTCAGGCGGATGGTAATCGGCGTCTTGACGGAAGAGCTGAGGTCGGCCTTCAGGCTGACGCTGTTGACCAGGGCCTGGTAGAGGCGTTCCCCGTTGCTGAGTTGAAAATCGAAATCGAGGGTGTCTTTGGCCAGGGTTCCGGCCACCAGTTTGGCCTCCCCGCTGTTGATTGTCACATCGCTGATGTCGAGGGTGAAGTCCAGGCTTTTGTTCAGATCGATAAAAACCGGGATGCCGCCGGAGCCCTGGCTGCCGATGGAATTGAGCACCACCTTGAAGCTGTTTCCAAGGAGGATGTCGTCCAGGGGGCTGACCTGGGTGGCCGTGCCACCACCGGCGGGGACGAGCGGGAAGTCTATCTGGGTAATAGTTTGTCCGCTGTTGACGTCCAGGACGGTAGCCGACAGGTTTTCCAGGTCGAAGAACAGGTTATTTTTGACCGTTAGGCTGATTGTGCCGGTATCCACTTCAATCCAGCTGAAGTCGCTGAAAGAGACCACGGACAGGTCACTGGCCGGGTTTTGCTGGAAGGCGGGCATGGGAGCAAAGCTTCCGTTGCTGCTCAGGAGCAGTTGTTGGAGCATCACATCCGGGAAGCCGCTGACAATGTCCACAAACGGGACCTGAAACTGATTGTTGACGTCCGGGATGCGCACTTTGCCGATTGCGGTTTGCTGGGAAAAGCTTTCTTCGAGGGTTCCGGTCAGTTCATCCAGCAGGTCGGCGGCGGAGAGTTCGAAGAAGTTGTCCTGGCGCACGGCCAGCCGGATGGAGTTGTCGTCCCCGATGGTGAGGACCGTATCGCCCTCGAGTGCTTCCGATAGGGTGAAGCCGACGGTGGCGATGGGGACTGCGAGGGTGCCGTTGTAGGTAAGTTCCAGGTCGTTGAGCTGGTCTTTGACACAGGAGCTGACCATCAACAGCAGCAGGGTGAGTGGCAACAGCCTGTTGCCGACGCTGGCCACGGAGCTGCGCTTTTGTCTGTTCGGTTGGGATACTACTGACATAACAGTTTGATTAATAAATTAATACCATTTCACTTTGCCTTGTTTTCCGGCAGCAATCAATTGGAATTTGCCTGTTGGCTTTTTCCGAGGGGTGAGCTTACAGCAATAGTTTTCATTTATACGGAGGTGTTCGCTTTTTTGTTTTGAGCCGGGGTTGATTTAGTCTATTTTTTTCACCTCCGGTTTAAAAGGTGTCAGGCGTAAAATTTAAGTTGTCCTGTCCGGTGTATCTCCTGGAAAAGGCGGCTATCTAAAAAGACCCTTCGGCGAGACATCGTATTTTGAAAAGGGCGCGGGGCTGCGCCCTGTTTTGGAATCAATTCTCACAGGCAACCAATCTGGAATACTTCCTTTTTTAGTGTGGGCCAATCTGGAAAGAGCAGTGCACCAGGAAAGATGCAGCAATAAAGGTACCGAATTAAGGGGCTTTTAAAGCATTCGACAAGATGCAAACTATTTTTTAAGATATTCGCATTTGATAAAAACTATCGCCATGCTTTCAAAACTGACCCGGCTGCAGGAAAACCTGGAGGGAGAACTCCACTTCGACCAGCTCATGCGCACCCTCTACGCCACCGACGCCTCCGTGTACCGCGAGCTGCCCCTGGCCGTGGCCCTGCCCAGGACAAAGGAAGACCTCAGGAAACTGCTGGCGTTTGCGCGAGAGAACAAAACGGCCCTCATCCCCCGCACCGCCGGCACCTCCCTGGCCGGACAGTGCGTAGGCGACGGCATCGTGGTGGACATGTCGAGGCACTGGAACGAAATCCTGGAATTCAACCCCGCAGAACGCTGGGTGCGTGTGCAACCCGGCGTCATCCGCGACGAGTTGAATGAATACCTGAAGCCCCACAGCCTGTTCTTTGGCCCCAACACCTCCACCGCCAACCGCTGCATGATCGGCGGCATGGTGGGCAACAACTCCTGCGGCTCCACCTCCATCGAGTACGGCACCACCCGCGACCACCTGCTGGAGGTGGAAGCCCTGCTTTCCGACGGCACGGAGGTGCGCTTCCACAGCCTTTCCCCGGAGGCTTTTTTTCAAAAAACCAGGGAGGACACGAGCGAGGGCCGGCTATACCGCCAGCTGTTCGAAGCACTCAGCGCCTCGGATGTGCAGGAGAACATCCGGCGGGAATTCCCGCAGGCCGGCATCCACCGCCGCAACACGGGCTATGCCGTGGACGTGCTGCTGGCGTCAAAGCCCTTCCAGGCGGAAGGCCCCGACTTCAACTTCTCCAAACTGCTGGCGGGCTCCGAAGGAACCCTGGCCCTCACCACTGCCGTCAAACTCAACCTGGTGCCGCTGCCCAAGCCCCACAACACCGTGGCAGCCGTCCACTTCGACTCTCTGCACCAGGCACTGCAAGCCACGCTCCTGGCCATGCAGCACCGGCCTTCCCAGTGCGAACTCATGGACAAAGCGGTGTTGGACTGCACCCGGGGAAACCGTGAACAGGCCCAAAACCGCTTTTTCATCGAGGGTGACCCCGCCGCCGTACTGATGGTGGAATTCCGGGGCGACAGCGAGGCCCAGGCTGAAGCCCTGGCACTCGGGATGGTGGCTGCCATGAAAAATGCCGGCCTGGGCTACGCCTACCCCCTGGTGTCTGGCAAAAAAACCAAGCAGGTCTGGGACCTTCGCAGTGCAGGGCTCGGCGTGCTGTCCAACCTGCCCGGCGATGCGAAGGCCGTCGCCGTCATCGAGGACACCGCCGTGGCGCTGGCAGACCTGCCAGAATACATCCGGGAGGTGGAAGGCATGATGGAGCAGTTTGAACAAAAAACTATTTACTACGCCCATGCCGGCGCCGGCGAGCTGCACCTGCGGCCAGTGCTGAACCTCAGGGATCCCGCTGATGTCCAAAAATTCCGGGACATCGCCCTGGCATCCGCGCGGCTGGTGAAAAAATACGGGGGTTCCCTCAGCGGCGAACACGGCGACGGCCGGGTGCGCTCCCCTTTTGTCCCGCTCATGCTGGGCCCCGGGAACTACGAACTGCTGCGACAAATCAAACGCACCTGGGATTCCTTCGGCATCCTCAATCCAGGGAAAATCACAGAGGCCGCGGATATCACGGCTTCCCTGCGCTACGAGCCCGGCAAGGAAGCCCCCGCCTACCAGACCGTCTTCGACTTCTCCGCGGAAGGCGGCATCCTGCGGGCGGCAGAGAAATGCAACGGCTCCGGAGATTGCCGCCGCCTCGACTTCAGCGGCGGCACCATGTGCCCCAGCTACCGCGCAACGCGCAACGAGAAGGACACGACCCGCGCCCGCGCCAACGCCCT
>JBEAYO010000166.1:0-7191 GCA_041159285.1 Bacteroidota bacterium
TGAGGCGGCCTTGATTGAAAACCGGCCTAATCCATTCAAATGTTCCTGTAGCGCCCTTCCCGGAAGCCGTGCGGCACCGGAGGAACCAGCCGCAAGGGCTTTTTAAACAACTCCTCAGGGCACGGGGCACAGCCCCGCGCCCTGAGGAATGTTGGCTCCTCACTCCGGCGACTTTTTGCAAAAGCCTGTGTTCGGCGGGCGGGCCAAGGGGCCGACAGCCGAGTGCCCCCAAACTTTAAAAATAACCCAAAACCAGCACTACAACAGTCAAACCCCAGATTACCAGACAAAGCGCAAAATCATTTTCATGCTACTCAGATATCACATCCTGCTGTTGCTGTTCTTCCTCTTCCGATTGCCTTGGCTGCACTCCCAGGAGACACCCCTGCCCGGGCGCTACGTCCAGGAGGCCATCGCGACCAACCACGGCCTTCGCCAACAGGAATTCCTGCTGGAGAAGAACCTCCTGTCCCTGGAAGAAGCCAAAAAGCTGTTCTGGCCGGAAGTCGGCTTCGGGGCCACCTACACCCTGGCGGCCGGCGGGCGAAGCATCTTCATTCCTGTGGGCGACCTGGTGAACCCAGTGTATGCCACCCTCAACCAGCTGTTGATGTCAAATGCCTTCCCCCAGATAGAAAACGAAAAAGAGCAATTCCTGCCCCATAACTTCTACGACGCCCGTTTTCGCATCCGGCAGCCGCTGGTCAACCGGGAAATATATTTTAACCGGAAAATCAGGGAAGCCGCCATCAGCCTGAAGGAGGCAGAAATCATGGCCTACAGGCGGGAACTAACCAAGGAGGTGAAAGCGGCGTACTACCGCTACCTCCAGGCAGCCAGTGCCGTTGAAATCTACAACCAGGCCATCACGCTGCTCGCGGAGAGCCAGCGTGTTAACGAGAGCCTGCTGCGCAACGACAAGGTCATACCCGCCGTGCTATCCAGGATACAGGCGGAGGCTGATGAGGTCAAGGCCCGGCAAATGGAGGCGCGGAACAATCAAAAAAACGCGGCCGCCTATCTCAACTTCTTGCTCAACCGGCCCCTGGACACAGCAGTGGAGACCGACAGCAGCTACCGGGAAGACCTGTCCGGCCTCTCATCCCTGCCCGCCCAGGCAGCCCCGCGAGAGGAAATGGCGCAAATTTCGGCCGCCCTCGAGATGAACTCGCTGTCTACTGCCATGAAGGAAGCCTGGCGCTACCCCAAACTTGGGCTGCAGGTGGACCTTGGTTCCCAGAACTTCAACTTTGAATGGGGCGGCTATATCCTGGCAGGCCTTTCTGTGGAGGTTCCCCTCTGGACGGCCGGCCGCAGCGAGCTTCAAACGGAGCAGTCCCGACTGGATGGAAAGGCCCTGGACGAGCAGCGGCAGCAGCTGGCAGCACAACTGGAATTGCAGGCATACGTCGCCGGAAACGACCTGCTTTCTGCCACAGAAAAATGGATGAGCTTCGCCGGCCGAGTCGCTGACGCGCGGCTGCAATTCGACAATGCCAGCCTGCGCTATCGCGAGGGGCTGGCCAATTACCTCGAATTGCTCGATGCCCGCGCTTACCTGACGCGCACCGCCCTGGAGGAGTCCCTGGCCCTGTTCGAAGTGCTGGTGAAAAAAGCGGAAATGGAGCGCGTGGCGGGTGTGCCGACTCGATGATTCCGAAAGTGTAGCTGTTTCTGATTTTGCCCTCATGCTTTGAGGGGATTCAAAAAAAAAATTCTCAACATGATACCATCCCAACCTTGTCAAACCCATCCTGTGCGATTGCTAATCCTCATTTCTGCAATCCTCCTCTGGCTCTCTGCCTGCCAGCAGGAGGACAAAGCCCAGGCCACA
This sequence comes from Bacteroidota bacterium, assembly GCA_041159285.1. Classification (GTDB taxonomy): domain Bacteria; phylum Bacteroidota; class Bacteroidia; order Chitinophagales; family Saprospiraceae; genus UBA6168. Next base: position 1,835 of record JBEAYO010000166.1, read on the forward strand.
GCGGCAGAAGCGTCAGCTAAACCGATTCCCGTCCGCACAGCGCCGATCGAGCGCCAGCGGGTACAGCTGGCTATCCACACGGCCGGTCAGGTGAGCTCCCAAACCGAGGTGAAGCCCTCCTTCAAAATAGGGGGCGTGATCAGCCGCACTTTTGCTGATGAGGGTGACCGCGTCCGCAAGGGACAAGTCCTGGCCACGCTCGACCTGACGGAAATCAACGCCCAGGTCAGGCAGGCGGAGGAGGCGCTCGACAAGGCCGACAGGGACCTCAAGCGGGTCAGAAACTTGCATGCCGACAGCGTGGCCACCCTGGAGAACCTGCAGAATGCCACCACGGCCCTCCGGCTGGCGCAGGAGCAGCTCCAGGTGGCAAAATTCAACCAGCAGTATGCGGAGATCAGGTCGCCGGTGTCGGGCAAAGTGGTCAAAAAAATCCTGAACACGGGGGAGGTGGCGGCACCTGGCATGCCGGTGTACTACCTTCTCGGCGACAACCCCGGCGACTGGGTGGTGAAAGCCGGGGTGTCGGACTACGACTGGGCACGCCTGAAAGTGGGCGACCGCGCCACCCTGGAGTTCGATGCATGGCCCTCCCGTTCATTTGCCGCCCGTGTGTCGCAGCTGGCCACCGCGGGCAATCCGGCATCCGGTACTTTCGATGTGGAACTGGAGCTGCTGGAGCAACCAGGAAGGCTGGCAGCCGGGCTCATCGCCTCGGTGGCGATTTTCCCGCAAAGTGAAGGGGAACAGGTGGTCGTTCCGCTGGATGCATTGGTAGAGGTAAACAAACAGGATGCCTTGGTTTATACCGTGGAACAGGGCAAGGCCAAGGCCATTCCCATAAAAATCGCCCAGCTTTTTGACGACAAGGTGGTCGTTTCCTCCGGCTTGGAAAGCGTGACGCGACTGGTGACTGTTGGAGCCCCTTACCTCGCCGATGGAGCGCAGGTGAAGGAGGAGTGATGTTGTGCCGCTGGAGAGGGGAAGGGCGTTCGGCTCCGGCGAAACGATTTGCCGGGTCTTTTGAGAAAGGCCTACCGTGCACCCTTGCTGATCGCTGGGCAGCACCGCTGAAACAAGTCTAATGAACCACAACGCGAAAAAATGAAGATATCTGAATTCTCTGTAAAAAACTATCAGTTCACCATCATCCTCTTCATAATGGTGCTGGTATTGGGACTCAACTCCCTTTTCAATATGCCGAGAGGGGAAGACCCACCCTTCAATGCCCCCATCTTCGTCATCACCGCCGTGTACCCCGGTACCAGCCCCTCCGACATGGAAGAACTCCTGGCTGACCCCATCGAGGAAGCCATGTACGAACTGGAAGACGTGAAGAAAATCACCACCAACTGCGACGAGGGGGTGATGCTGATGCAGATTTATTTTAATTTCTCCGTCAACACCCTTGAAAAATTCAACGACGTCAACCGCGAGCTTAACCGCCTGCGCCCCGAACTGCCAGAGGACCTGCTCAGCCTCGACCTGATCAGAGCCCAGTCCAGCGACGTGGAAATATTCCAGCTGGCATTAGTCTCACAAAACGCCTCCTTCTCCGAGTTGAAATCGGCGGCGGAGGCATTGAAGTCAGACCTCGAAAAGATTCGGGAACTGAAGCAGGTCAGGATCCAGGCCTGCCCGGAGCGCCAGATCAGCGTGGAGCTCGACCTGGAGAAAATGGCTCGCAACAACCTGGGCATCAACGAGGTGCTGGCACAACTCCAGGCCGGCAACGTCAATATTCCCGGCGGCAGCATCGACCTGGGCTCTCGCAAGTTCAGCATCAATACCACCAGCTCCTTTGAGAACATTGACGACATCCGCAACCTCGTCATCAGAACCACCCCGGAAGGACGCCTGGTCTTCCTCCGTGATGTCGCCTCCGTCCGCTTCGACGACGCAGAGAACAACCACCGGGCCCGCTACAACGGCCAGCAGGCGGTCTGGGTCAACATCCGCCAAAAGGACAAAAAGAACATCGTGCAGGTGTCAGAGCAGATCTATCCTGTCCTGGAAAAGTTCCGCCTAAGCCTGCCTGAAAACATCTCCCTGGTCAATGCCTTCGACCAGGCCCAGGGCGTCAAGAAACGCCTGGCCGGCCTGGGCAAGGATTTCCTCTTCGCTGTGCTGCTCGTGCTGCTGACCTTGCTGCCCCTGGGCTGGAGGGCTTCCCTGGTGGTCATGATTTCCATCCCCCTCTCCCTGGCCATCGGCGTGGCGCTGCTGGAAATTACCGGCTTCACGCTCAACCAGCTCAGCATCGTTGGACTGGTGGTTTCCCTGGGCTTGCTGGTGGACGACAGCATCGTCATCGTGGAGAACATAGAGCGCTTCCGGCGGCTGGGTTACAGCAGCGCCGAAGCCGCCATCGCAGGCACCAAACAAATCGGCATTGCCGTCATTGGCTGCACGGCCACCTTGATCCTGGCCTTCCTGCCCCTGGCCTTCCTGCCGGAAGCCTCCGGCGATTTCATCCGGAGCCTGCCCATGGCAGTCATACTGACCATCCTGGCTTCGCTCTTCGTGGCGCTCACCATCATCCCCTTCCTGTCGCGGCTCCTTTTGAAAAAGGAAGAGCAAAGCGAGGGGAATTTCTTCCTGCGGATATTCCGTCGCTATCTCAACGAGCCCTATCAGCAAATACTGAAGTGGTCTTTTCGCCATCCGGTACTCACCCTGGTGTCTGCCTTCGGCCTTTTTGCCGCCAGTCTCCTGCTGGTTCCCCTGTTGGGATTCAGCCTTTTCCCCATCTCTGAAAAGCCCATGTTCCTCATAGACGTGGAAACGCCGCTCGGCTCCAGTCTCGACCGGGTGGACAGCGTGGTGGCCTTCGCGGAGGCACGCCTGATGGATGATGAGCGCCTTGTCAGTGTCTCCAGCAATATCGGCAGGGGCAACCCCAGGGTTTACTACAATGAGTTCCAGCGGCAGTATTCCTCCAACTACGGACAGTTGTTCGTACAGGTGCGGCCGGACATGACGGCCAGCGAGATTACCGCCTTCGCCGACGAGCTGCGCGCTGTTTTTTCAAATTACCCAGGCGCCCGCATCACGGTGAAGCAGTTCCAGCAAGGCCCGCCCATCGTGGCGCCGGTTGAGATCCGAATCACCGGTGAGCACTTAGACACCCTGCGGCGCCTGGCAGCCGAGGTGGAGCAGATGATAACCTCAACGCCGGGAACCATCAACGTCAACAACGACCTGAGCACCCAGAAGACAGACATACAGGTGGTGGTGAACAAGGAAAAAGCCGGCTTGCTCGGCATCCCGCTGGCAGCGGTCGCTCGCACAGTCCGCCTGGGCATCGCAGGCTTGGAGGCAGGTGAATACCGCGATGATACGGGGGAATCCTATGTGATTTTCGTCGGACTGGCTAAAAAGGCAGATGAGGCACTGGAGACCTTTTCTCAAATCTACCTCACTTCGCTGTCTGGCGCCTCAGTGCCCCTGTCGCAGATTGCCAGCATTGAGCTAAAAAACTCGCCGCCCGTGATTCGCCACTTCAACAAGGAGCGCTACGCCAGCGTCAGCGCCTATGTGCGGACAGGTTACAACACAGCGGCTGTCACGGATGCCATCATCGGGCAGCTGGAGGCACGGAATTTTCCGGCTGGATACAGCTTTGTGCCAGCCGGGGAGCGGGAAACCCAGGAGGAGAGTTTTGGCGGGATGGCCACTATCATTATCATCGCCAGCTTCGGGCTGCTGGCCATCCTTGTGCTCGAGTTCCGCACTTTCAAGAGCACCCTCATCGTGTTGTCGGTGGTTCCCCTGGGCATCATCGGCGCGCTGGCGACCCTGTATCTCGTCGGTGAGACCCTGTCATTCGTTGCCACGGTGGGGATGATTGCCTTGGTGGGCATTGAGATCAAAAACTCGATTTTCCTGGTCGACTACACCAATCAGTTGCGAGAGCAAGGCATGCCGCTGGAGCAGGCCATCCTCGAGGGGGCAGAGACCCGGTTCTTGCCGATATTCCTGACCTCCCTCACGGCCATCGGCGGACTTATTCCGCTGATTTTGCTCGATTCGCCCCTGATTTCGCCCCTGGCCTGGGTCATCTGCGGCGGACTGGTAAGCTCACTGCTGCTCAGCCGGATTGTCACGCCCTTATTGTACAAGTTGTTGCCGCCGAGTGTGGGGGAGCGGTGAGTTGATAATCAGGGGGTATTTTAAAAGCAACGGCTGGCTGTCAGTCGCCCAGGCGAAGCAGCATGCTCCGCCAATCGCTGTACCTGAAAATAACGGCCACCCATATTAGCGAGGCGGCCAGCACACCGACCCCCATCTTGGCATAAAAATATACGGCCGTGACAAATTCAACCGCTAAACCCTTCAACTCATAAACGCCGGAGGGGAAGGCGGCAAAATTGTACAAGGTGAAACAAACCAGTTTCAGACAGCAGAAAACCAGCAGCAGCAGCAGTCCTGCCGCTGAGCCACCCAGTTTTCGCCGCCACCGGGCTGGCGTCATCAGCACGAGCGCCAGGAAGAAGATGATTGGCATCAGGAAAAACTCCTCCATCCTGATCTGGAAGGTGTGCAAATCCAGCGAGGCGGTTGATTGGCCGCTGATTCTGGCCTGCTCCATTTGCTCCAGTGCCCGCTCTTTGTTGCCAAAGAAAACATCCAGGTTGTACTCCCCGGCCCTGGCTTCATTCTCTGCCTGACGAACCTGGATGTAGCCATCCGGCAGCGCCACCGACAGGAAAGCCCCTGAAAGGCCGCTCAGCGCCCGGGAAGAGAGTTCCTGGGCTGGCGCCGTCCGAAACAGCAAAAGCAGCAGAAAGTAAGCTATGCTGAAGGTCAGGAATCGCAGCAGCAGCGGTTTAATTCTCAACATGGGAATTCATTTTTTCCTTCCTCAGTGCCCAGCCAGCCCAGCCTGCCCATAGCAGGATGGAGACCATGGTGAACATGGCAAAGCCCCCGTGGATGTGGAGCAAGTCGAAGCCCTGCGGCCAGAAGGCCATGGACAGATAGAGCCCTGCGATGCGCAGTATGTTCAATGAGAAGAGGACGGCTGTGCCGCTGAGAATGCCGGCCAATTTGCTGCCCCAGGGGAATGGCATCAACAGCACGCCGATGAGGAAGAGCATGGTGGCTTCTATGCCGTCGCAGCCCTTGGCAATGTTGAGCGAGGCATGCTTGCCAGTGAGCAGGGATTGCTCCACCATGGTTTCCAACCCGAAGAGGTTCAGCAGGATGCTGGCGACCTGGGATTGGAAAGTGACCATGGGCAGCAGCACTTGCTGTTCAAAGAAAGGGGTGATGTAAAATGCGTAGAAGATGCCCAGCAGCAGGAGGAATCCCCCAACATACCGGAGGACCGGCCACCTGTCGCGCCAGTTGTTAGA
>JBEAYO010000167.1:0-7188 GCA_041159285.1 Bacteroidota bacterium
GCCCAACTATCGGAAAGGGTGTTCATCGGGCCTGTGGCCCGCCGAGCGCCCTTTCCGGAAGCCGTGCCGCACCGCAGGAACCAACCGCAAGGGCTTTTTGCAAAACCCCTTCCCGGGAGCCAATCCGCACCGGCGGAACGAATTTCATAATTGCGGCGGGGTCTTTCGAGACAGCCTCCTTTTCAAAAACGGGCAGTGCATTGGAGCTTTGCACAAGCCCATGCTTGAAGACAGACATGTATGCCTTGGCCTTGCATTAGTACTTTGAGGGGATTCAATGCTTGTTAAAGGAAAACGCGTCGCCGTTCAGAAAGGGCTCTGGAAGATTGCGACAACGAAGGACTTACTTCATACCTCCAGACAATTGCTGATTTTCGCCAGCAATTCATCCGGTTCAAAAGGCTTTGCAACATGATCATTCATGCCAAAGAGCTCCGCCTTCTCCTTCCTGGTCAAAAAAGCGGAGGCCGTCAGCGCAATGATCGGAACGTTGCGCTTCGACAAATCGGGATGCGTGCGAATCTCCGCCGTGGCCCGGTATCCGTCCATCTGCGGCATCTGAATATCCATCAATATGAGGTCGAAATTCTGACTGTCGTAAAGACCCAGCGCCTCCAAACCGTGATTAGCCGTGCTGACCATCGCCCCAGCCCGCTTCAGGATGTTCACCACCACCAACTGATTGAGGGGATTGTCTTCAACCACCAAAATGCGCGTGCCATCCAGGTTTCTTGGCCTGCCTGCCGCCGTGCCAGCTGAAAAAGCCAGCTTCTTTGCCAGCTCCTGCTCCAGGGCACTTTCCTCCGCGTCCCCGACAACATCAAGCGCTTTCAGGACGGAACTGTTTAAATAAGCAGTTGCCTGCTCCAGGTTTATCAACAACTGCAGCTGCTCCTGTGTCAAGGGGCTCTCCTTTAAGGCACGGGACATTCCCTGGATGATGTTAAGGGAACTCCTCCACTCGTCGCTCAGCATGGAATAAATGCGGTCAGCATCCAGGTTGCCGCCTTGGGCAATATTTTCCCGCTCCGCCATCTCATCCACCAGGTTTTTGTTCAGCAAGTCAAGCCGGATGTTCTCCCGCTGCAACTCCGCCTCCCTGGTGCGAAGTTCATCAAGCCGCTGCACCAGTAGCTGGTGGGATTCCTCGTTTTGTTGCGGATTGTTATTTTCCTTGCTGGAGAGTATTTTTTGAATGAACCAGGCTGCTGTGATGACGGCTGCAAGGATAAGCAAGACGTCGGTTAACAGCCGGCCTCGATTCGCGGCAGCACCCTCAGGGCTGCCCGAAGGCATCTGTGAATGCAATTCCAACGCAAGGACGCTGGCTGCCAGCAATGAAAAGAATATTCTGATTGCCAACCTGTTCATATTAAAATGGTTCAACAGCAATACACGGGAAAATTCCCGTGAAAGCCGGTTGCTAATCATTAAAATTGTATCGAATAAAGACAAAATCAATGCCGCTAATGCGTTGATGATGGCCACAAGGGCATTTTAATCCTTGTAAATCATCACTTTCCGCTCTCCGGGGCGGGCATAGCCGCGGTACATTCCCTCCGAATTGAAGGGCATTGTTATGTTTCCGTTGTTGTCCAGGGCAATCAGTCCGCCTTCACCGCCTGCCTCCACCAGTTTGTGGTGCACCACGAAGCCGGCTGCTTCCTCCAGGCTTTCCCCGAGGTATTCCATTCTGGCTGCCACGTCGTGGGCAACGGCATGCCGGATGAAAAACTCGCCGTGTCCGGTACAGGAAATGCCGCAGAACTCGCTGTCGGCCCAGGTTCCGGCGCCGATGATGGGTGAATCCCCTACCCTGCCCCAGCGCTTGTTGGTCATGCCGCCGGTGGAGGTGCCTGCGGCGATGTTGCCGGATTTATCGAGTGCCACGCAGCCCACGGTCCCGAATTTTTCATCAACTGGCGGTCTGGACAACAGTCCGGTGCCGGCTTCGGCTGCTTTTGCCTTTTCCAGTGCCTGGCGCCGCTTCCCGGTGTGGAAGTGGCTGTTCGGCACAGTGTCCAGCCCGACGCTCCGGGCAAACTGCTCTGCCCCGCGGCCGCTGAGCAGGACGTGAACTGACTGCTCCATGACGGCGATGGCGGCGCGGATGGGGTTCCTGATGGTTCGCACACCAGTGATGGCACCTGCTTTCCCATTGGCGCCATCCATGACGGAGGCGTCGTGTTCCACCTGTCCGTCATGGGTGAACACGGCGCCTACGCCGGCGTTGAAGAGGGGGGAGTCCTCCAGAAGGACGATGACCTTTTCAACTGCGCTCATCGCGCTGCCGCCTTCCTGGAGCACTTTCTCGCCTGCGTCGAGGGCAGCGTTGAGCACCTGGAGGTACTCGGCTTCCTGCTCCGCCGTGATCTCGGATTTCAGCAGGGTGCCTGCTCCGCCGTGGATGACGAGGGCGTAGGCGGGTCTTTCAGTGGTGATGGCAGGGGTGTTTTCCGCAGGTTCGGGGTGTTTTCCGCCGCAGGCGGAAAGGAGGAGATGAAGTAGCAGTGCTGCTATGCTCGGATTTATTTTTTTCATAAATGTTTTCCCGGGCTCTCTGAAACAAATTTTGTTGAATTTCCCGTTAAATGTAAGAATTTCATTTTTCATTTTTCATTTTTCATTTTTCATTTTTCATTTTTCATTTTTCATTTTTCATTTTTCATTTTTCATTTTTCATTTTTCATTTTTCATTTTTTAACAAGATTAAACAGGATTTATTGAAAATATCGCAAATGTTTATACTAATCCAAGTAAGGGTTTTTCGGTTGCGGCGAGGCAAACTCGCGGGAAATGCGCGCGGGGCCTCGCCCCGTGTGCCTGAAATCCCCCTTCCGCCGCGGATTGGCGAAGTCAACCCGCGGCGGAAGGGGGATTTCAGGGTTTTTAAACCAAAAGCCCATTCAAACGAACACGCTCAATCACTGAAATTTCAAACATCAACCACCTGATATGAAAATTCTGATCATCGGCGGAGGCAATATGGGCCTCACCTACGCACAGGCATTCCTGCGCTCCCGCATCACCACCAAGAGCGATCTGATGATCCTGGAAAAATCAGAGGAAAAATGGCCGGAACTGGAAAAACTGGATATCGCCAGCATCTGCAAACAACCAGAGGACTGCCTCTCCAGCGCCGACCTCGTCGTACTGGCCGTCAAACCCCAGGACAGCCGGCAACTCTTCGATAAAATCCGCCCCATGGTGGACCCCCAGCAGGTCTTCCTCAGCATCATGGCCGGCGTCACCATGAAAACCATCTCCGAAGGACTGGGCCTGCGCAAAGTCATCCGCGCCATGCCCAACCTGCCCGCCCAAATCGGCATGGGAATGACCGCCTTCACCTCTACCGACGAAGTGACCCGCATAGAACTCGTCACCGTGCAAAACCTCATCAATACCACGGGGAAAAGCATTTACGTCGCCAATGAATCCCTCATTGACGCCGCCACCGCCATCTCAGGCAGCGGACCGGCCTACGTCTGGTTCTTCATGAAGGCCATCATCCATGCCGCCGAGGACATGGGCTTCTCCAAGGCCGAAGCTGAATTGCTGGTCGGACAGACCTTCCAGGGCGCCATCGACCTGTTCCACCAGTTTGACTTCTCCTGCGACGAATGGATCAAAAAGGTGGCCTCCCGCGGAGGTACGACCGAGGCCGCGCTGGCTTCCTTCGACCAAAGCGCACTGTTTGAACACATCGTGGAGGGTGTAAACGCTGCGGGCCTGCGGGCCAATGAACTGGGCAAATAACCCGGCCCTCCTTTGCTACTGATCGGGATTTTGCGGTTCCTCCTCCTCCGGCAGGTCGAAGATGGTAGGCTGGCTTTCTTCCGTTTCCTTGCGGCTTTCCTCCTCCATGCGGTCTATGAACTTCACCGACTCCTGCCAGAATTCCTGAAAGCTGGGCTTCAGGAACTCGTACACCCGCTGCATCTTGCCCGGAAAGGCGCGCAGGAAGGGATAGGTCACTGAATCCTTGGCGTTTTCCGGGGTGATGATGTGGGACTTGTCCCCGAACCAGATGATCAGGCTGAAAACCAGGGTGTAGAGGGAGAGCATAAGGCCTCCCCCTGCCAGCTGGTTGATGAAGTTGATGTTGGCAGACTGGAGGGTGCGTTCCAGGAATTGCGCCACCAGTCGGATGATGATCATGGTGAGCAGGAAGGCCAGCAGGAATCCGGCGATGAACATGACTGGATTGTCGGAGTGGAAGGCGGTCTCCAGAAAGCGGGTGGTGGCTGGGGCCAGCTTGAAGGCCACCATCAGTCCGAATATGATGGAGAAGACGGTGAAGACGGTTTTGATGATACCGCGGGAAAAGCCCTGGTAAAAACCCCAGATTCCTATGAGCAAGTACATGATGTCTATGACCATATCCCAATGCTGTTTTTGCTGTGATTGTTCCCTGAAAAGCCCGTCGCAAAAGCCTCCTGTTGCAAGACCCTTTCCTTAAAACGAGGCTGTATCAAAAGACCCGGCAATACGTTCCGCCAGTGCCGAATGCCCTAAAATCCCCCTTCAGGCTGCGGTTTGGTTTCACCAAACCGCATTTAGGCGCACGGCGCTTCGCCCCGCGTGCCTTTTGCGAGAAGGCGCCTCGCCAAATAGCCTTTTGAGACAGCCTCGCACCCTTTGCGGAAGCTGGACTGCACCGCCCGAACAGTGCGCTTTTTTCAGGGAGCGGAGCTGCGCCCCGCGCCCTGCCCCCCTTCCGGTCACTCGGCGGGCCTTCAGCCCACCGAGCGGCCTTTCTGAAAGCCAGATAGCACCAGCAGCCGGCGAAAAAAAATCAAAAGCTCGCGGCCTTTCGAGATATCCCAAGATTTTTTCTAATACATTGATAAAAATTTATCAAATTTGCATTCGCTCTGAAGCCGTTCAATATTTTAACAAGTTTGTGGGACGAAAGTAGGCTGTATTTAACAAAATACCATGCCCGAAGGAAAGTTACCTGCCCCTCATGCCCATCTGCATGCTATAACAGGCTTAATTCCCATTCCGTTCACTCCCTGAAAGTTAACCCCAGGGTTTTTACCTTTCAACTGCAAACCTAAATAAACACATTGCTATGGCTTTGGAAAACCGATTAATGCCCGCGCTCACAGCAGTCTTGCTGTGTCTGACTTCTTCACTGCATGCACAATCCGCAGAAAAAGACCTCCCCCTGGTATTCAGCTTAGGGGATGAGGAGCCTGCCTACGATGAAGAGACAATGTCGCACTATGCCTCCTTGCCACAGGCCTGTGACAACAATACGCAAGAGGCTTATCACAAACTGTCAGAAATGCTGTCCAAAATGGAGGAGTTCGCCCGCATTAAAAAAATCAACCTGGATGGCATCAAGGCCTGGATGCATTTTTTCTGGAGGAAGGACGGCAGGCTGGAGCACATTGGCTTCTATTTCAAACCGGGTTCAAGGCAGATTGACGAGGAAGTCTTTGCAGACTTTCTGAGGGATTTCACCCAGCACTACAGGATGGCTATTTCCACCGAACAGAAATTCGCCCACTACACCAGCTGTTCTTTTCCGGCAGGCCGACTGCATCAGCGGCCATCCGCTGCCAATGGAGGCTAAATCAGATCAATATCAGTACTGCACATCTTTCATTCCCTGCACCGAACGCATTGAAACCTCCGAGGCTGTCTCAAAAAACCGGCAATTCGTTCGGCCCGGCGCCGGTTGTCTCCCTGAAAGGGCGTTGGAGCTGTGTAAAAAGCCCGTGCGGCTGGTTCCTCCGGTGCCGCACGGCTTCCTGAAAGGGCGCGGGGCTGCGCCCCGCGCCCTTCTTAAAGAGGGGGTCTGCACTACAGCGACTGTTCACACAACCCCGCCTTCAAGAAAAGGCATCTCGCATCAGCTGCCGAGTGCAGCACCTACCCGCTCGAGCAGGGCTTTGGTCTTCTTGATGCCCTCGTCCTCGCTGATTTCTCCCTCGTATTCAATGCCGACGTAGCCCCGGTATCCGGCGTCTTTTACCACCTTCAGCATCTTCATGAAGTCAGTCTGTACTTCATTGCCCGCCTCGTTGAAGACATTGGACTTGGCGCTGACGCCCTTGGCAAAAGGCATCAGCTCCTGAACGCCCAGGTAGCGATCGTACTCTTCCACGCAGGCGCCTTCCCAGGGATTGCCCGTCTTGTTGTCCCGGCGAATGCAGAAATTGCCGAAATCAGGCAGGGTGCCCACGTTCGGCATGTTGACGGTCTTCATGATGCCGGAGAGCCACTTGCCATCAGAGGAAAAGCCGCCGTGATTTTCCACGATGACGTTGATGCCCACCTTCTGGCCGTATTCCCCCAGCTTGCCAAGCCCATCCACCGCGGCTTTTGCCGCCTCGGCGGCATTGGGATTGGAACTGAAGGCATTGACGCGGATGCTGTGGCAACCCAGCGTCTTGGCGGCATCCACCCACTTGTAGTGGTTCTCAACAGCCTGTGCCAACTGCTTGGAGTCTGTTTCTGCCAGTCCTCCCTCGCCGTCGATCATGATCAGCAGCTGGGTGATGCCATTGTCGGCAGCCCGCTTGTTCATCTCGGCCAGGTAGGCTGCATCCTTGGCTTTATCCTTGAAAAACTGGTTGACATACTCAACGGCCTCAATGCCGTACTTGTTCCTGGCCGTGGAGGCGAAGTCGAGGTTGTCCAGCTCTTTTTTCTCGAAGATGGTGCGGTGCAGGGACCACTGCGCCAGCGAGATTTTGAAGAACATGGTGCCGGCAGCCGCTGTCTCGGCTGTTGCTGCCTGCTCTTCGGCACTGCCCGACTGCTGGGAGTTGCAACCGCTGTAGAGCATGAACATGCCTGCTCCTGCCGCCAGGCCGGAGTGCTTGAGGAATTGTCTTCTTGACTGTTTCATGTATTGTGCGTTTTTTCCAGCTGGATATGGCCGTCGGAGGGATGCCTGCCGCGCCTTATTTGCGTAAAAGAGGGCTGTGGTCATGCTGCCCGCACCGGCTTTATCGCTCTGCTGCTTGCGTTGAATAAATTGTTATTATTGGGTCAAATTTAATTAAATTATGCTTTTACAGGCAAAAGCAATTTAAATTCATTCGATTCTGCTTGCCTTCCGGAAAGGGCGCGGGGGTTGTGTAAAAAGCCCATGCGGCTTGTTCCGCCGGGGCCGATTGGCCCGCCGAGCGCCCTTTTCAAAGAGGGGCCCTGCGCCCCGGGGACTTTTTACAC
>JBEAYO010000168.1:0-7175 GCA_041159285.1 Bacteroidota bacterium
TACTGGACGCGGTTTTTCTTTAAAAAAGTTGCAGTGCTTTTTAGGGTTATGCCTTCATAATGTCACAGGCTCAAAAATGTAACAGGCAGCCTCAGAATTTTTTAAAAAAATACGTTGTTCTTTCGGACATCTTGCATGAAAACTGCAAGCAATCCCAGCTGCCTCCTCCTTACCGGTTGGCAATTTGGATGGAGTGGGGCAGGGCCAGAAGTCAAACCACAATCTGTAAATGTTTAGCATCTCTTGCAGATGCTGCCGCCCTTCCGGGAAGGATGCGGGGCGCAGCCCCGCATCCTAAAAACTCATTCCCCGCGGCCAGCGGGCTTCGCCCGCCGGCCGCGGGGAATGAGTTTCTGGGTGGCCGGCAGCGAGCTTAGGCTCGCCGCCGACCACCCTTCCCGGGAGGCAAGCGGCATCCGCAAGGGGTGCTAAACAGTTACCACAATTTTATAAAAAGAAGACACAGCTTCCCATGGATATTTATAACTTTGAATAACAAATGCAATCGCATCGCATGCAGACCATACCATTCCACAAATACCAGGGCACCGGCAATGACTTCGTCATGATAGACAACCGCCGAACCCGTTACCTCGGCAGGAAGGACACCGCTCTCATCGCCCGCATGTGTGATCGCCGCTTCGGCATCGGGGCGGACGGCCTGATCCTGCTGCAGGAAGCGAACGGCTACGACTTTGAGATGGTTTATTTCAATGCTGATGGATGGGAAAGTACCATGTGCGGCAACGGCGGCCGCTGCATCGTTGCCTTCGCCCGGCAGTTAGGGCTGATCAGCGAACGCTGCCAATTCCTCGCCATTGACGGCCCTCACCAGGCCTTCGTCGAGGAATCCGGACGTGTGGAACTCAAAATGACGGACGTCAGAGACGTAGAACAGGGCGATGACTATTTCATCCTCAATACCGGTTCACCCCACTACGTGGTCTTCGCCGAGGACATCAGCGATCTCAACATCGTGGAAAGTGGACAACTCATCCGTTACTCCGACCGTTTCCGAAAGGAGGGCATCAACGTTAACTTCGTGGAGGACAAGGGTATTGACATAGAAGTGGCCACGTATGAACGGGGTGTGGAAGGTGAAACACTTTCCTGCGGCACCGGTGTAACCGCAGCTGCCCTGTCCTGGGCCCTGCGCCACCGCAAAGGCGGGGACTTCGAACTGCCAGTGCTCACCAAGGGCGGGGAGCTGAGCGTTCGCTTCCTGGCTGAGGAAAACAAGCGCTTTTCCGGAATCTGGCTTTGCGGACCAGCCGAGCGTGTGTTTGAGGGTGTCTATTTTTCAAAAAGCGAACCGTCATGAGGGTACTGCACATCGTCGGTGGCGATATAGACGGTGGAGCTGGCAAAGGCGCGCTGAATCTGCACCTGGCGCTGCTGGAAAAAGGCATTCAGTCTGTCATCCTGCGACAGGGGAATGTAAAAACAACCCAACCGCAGGTTCATTCCCTCTCAGCCACGCCATTTTCTTTCATGAAAACCCTGGCGCTGTCCTACCTGGACCAGTTGCCTGTCTATTTTTATTTCAAACACAACAGAAAGCAGCGGTTCTCCCCATTCTTTTTCGGACGTAACCTGACCAGGCATCCCCTTTACAGCCAGGCAGACCTCATTCACCTTCATTGGGTTAACAAGGGCATGTTATCCTTCGATTCGCTCCGGAAAATTGATAAACCCGTGGTATGGACCCTGCGCGACATGGGCCTGTTCACCGGCGGCTGTCACTATTCCTTTTCCTGCAACAAATACCAGACACATTGTGGCGCCTGCCCGGTGCTTAATAGAGGAGTTGAAAAGGACCTGTCCTACAAAGTCCATGAAATGAAACTTCAGCTCCTGCCTCCCCGTATCAACTTTGTGGCCATCAGCGGATGGCTGAAGCACTGTGCAGCGTCAAGCCGCTTGTTGAAAAACCAGCGAATCGAGCTTATTTGGAACGGCGTAGATGCCAAATGCTTTCAATGCCTGGAAAAAAAGCATGCAAGGGAGTTGCTCGGCTTGCCCGCGGACAAAAAGATCATTTGCCTCGGGGCGATTGACCTGAACTCCCCGTACAAGGGTTTCAGCAGCGCCCGCGGGTTCTTCGATCGTGCAAAAGACGACCCGGATTGTTTCATCATCTCATTTGGCAAGGGGAACATGGATTTCCCCCCTGCCAACTACCGCAGTTTCGGATACCTTCGGGATGAAGGGCAGCTGAACCTAATCTACGCCGCAGCCGATGTCTTCATCTCCTTGTCCACCGAGGAGGCCTTTGGCAAGACGCTGGTGGAGGCAATGATGAGCGGGACGCCGGTGCTGTGCTATGACAGAGGCGGGCCAGCGGAAATCGTTGCTCACCGCGAAGATGGCTACCGGGCCCGTTACCTCGATGCAGAGGACCTGCTGTCAGGACTGGATTACTGCCTGGCGAATGCCAAACAACTTGGCGAGACCGCTGCCAGGAATGCCGTCGCCAAATTCGATACCGCAGTCATCAGCAATCAATACATTGAACTTTACACTAAAATATTGAAGTCTAATGCTTCTGAAACTCATCCAGCGCTTTCATGATTATAGCCAGCATGCCGGCAGTGACACCTATGGGCTCCAATTGCTCAACCCGCTGTTGCAGAAATTCCAGGGTCCTATGCTGTTCACCACCTCTGCACTGCGCCCAATCATTATTAACCTGATTATCAACGATATCATAATCAACCAGCGCAAGGTGGTAGTGGAACTGGGCAGCGGCGTCAGCAGCCTGATCCTGGCACAGGCTATCAAATCCTACAATATCGACTGCACTTTTTACTCGGTGGAACAGGATCACAGTTGGATTGAATTCCTTCGGGAAAAAGCAATCGCTGAAGGCCTGCTGGAATACGTCCATTTCATCCACGCTCCGGTAAATCCCAATGTAAAGGATTCCTGGTACGATATGTCAGTGCTGAGAGAACGCCTGGCACATGCCGGCAAGGTGGATTCGCTGATTGTGGACGGCCCCATTGCTTACAAGAAAAACACCAAAAAGTCGCGCGGGCACGCCCTTGGCTTCTTCTATCCACTTCTGAACGAGCAGTGTTTCGTCTTGCTTGACGACATTGACCGTTTGAACGAGCGGCGGTTCATGTGGCAGTGGACCCGGAAATACGGACTCAAGTTCAATATTGCCTTTGCTAGCTGTGCCTTTGCCATCCGAGGCGGGAGTTTCAATGTTTTGCCACTTAAGTAGGATGTCAGCAAGTTCTGCCTAATCCTCCCCCAACATCAGCCTCGCCTCCGCCAGTTCGCCCAGTGCGTGCTGATCACCCAACTGGCGAGCCACGTCCATGCCTGCCTTGTAGGTGTCGAAGGCCTCGGAAGGGCTTCCAAGTCGTTCGTAAAGTTTGCCGAGGTGGTAATACAGGCCTACATACTCGGGATGGTGGGTCCGAAGCAGGAGATAGTGGTGCAGGGCCTTGTCGTCGTTTTCCATTTTTTCATACTCTTTGGCCAGTGCGAAGAGGACGAAGGCATCTTGCGGTTGTGATTCGTGGAAGGCCAGCAACTGATTCAGGCGACTGATACTCATAGGCGTGGTGTTGAGTTTGAGGCAAAATTAAGGCAAAAAGGGTGGCGAAGGTGTCGAACTTTCCAAGAATTAGATAGAGGTTCTATAAATTTAAACATTTAGCTGCCGGGTGCTTTCCCGGTGTAAAACAGAATTGTCGCCTTCTTATTGTAAGTCGCGCTAAAAAAAAACAGCTAAATGAAAAAATATGGGTATCTTCCGAAATTATTCATCTTCCGCACCTCAATCCTGTAAAATCAGGAATAAATAGCCCTTGATTTTCAACCGTTTTGATTGTGTTAAAACTTGCCACTGTGCTGCGCCCCGCCTTGAAAAGGGCGCGGGGATTCGCGCCGCACCCTAACCAGCAGGCGAGAAGCGCCGGTCGAAACCTTTTGGTTATAAGAAGATTGCGTTTTTGTTCAATTGTGCAAACTCCACAATCAAACCATTCGATTTGGTTAAAAGGTGCGGAAAATGAGAAATGAAGCTTCAAAGGTCATTTTATCACCTTTAAATATATCGAAATGAACAAATTAATGCTGCTGGTACTCCTGCTTGGATGTCAATCGCTCTTTTCGCAGTCCGAAACCACACCAAAAAGCACCCGCGGGCAATATTGCACCTGGACACCGGAGTCTATGTCATTTCACATTCCGCAGGTCAGGGTAGCCAATCTGCAGTACACTGTGCACATCGCAGGGGATACGGGGGAATTGATCAAAACCGTTCCTGACCTGACTGGTATTTCCTTCCACCTGCCCATAGAGGCACTGGAAGGTATGCCAGACGGGTATTTCAAGCTTAGTTTCCAACCTTGGTTCAATGTTGCTCCTGATGTGATGGCAACCCTGCGCAGGCTATCCGACAGGGGAGATGTCGCAGCGCTGAAGGCAGCGAGGATATCTGCGGGAATCCCTGACGCCGCTGATTTATTTTATTTCAGCTTCAGTGTCTCTGGTGGCAAGTTCGTGGACCCTGGATTAGTGGAACCTCCCCAGTTCAGCAGTGGTGTCGCACATTTGACAGAACCCGCTGATTATTCACTCGTCGCTTCAGTTGATGGGAATTTCTTTGAATCCGATCTTTCAGCTTCCAGCCTGGGTTGGGGGTCTGCTTCCCAACTTGAAATGGAAATGACGCAGGTCTTTGCGGAGGACATTATTGTTCAAGGCAGTATTTGCGTGGGATTTGACTGCCTCACAACAGAAACCTTCGGGTTTACCACTATCAAGCTCAAGGAAAACAACCTCAGGATAGAATTCGATGACACCTCATCATCTGGCAGCTTTCCAGGCAACGACTGGGAACTGATGGCAAACGAATCAGCTAATGGTGGTAAGAACCTATTTGCCTTGGTGGACAAGACTAACGGAAAAACAATATTTACGACCGAGGCGAATGCCCCGGACCATAGCCTTTACATTGCGGCCAATGGAAACATGGGCCTGGGAACAAGCACACCGGCTATGAAGGCACACGCTGTGTCTGGGAACACGCCAGCATTACGACTTGAGCAAAATGGCACAGGTGGCTATCCACCCCAAACCTGGGACGTTGCTGGAAATGAAGCCAATTTTTTCATCCGTGACGTTACCAACGGCTCTAAGCTGCCGTTTCGCATCAAACCCGATGCACCAGACAAAGCCATTGAAATCCAGACAGGAGGGGTGAACATCAACCATGACCTGGTATTGCTGGGCAGCTTGCTGGGGGCTTCTGATGAACGGCTTAAAACCAACATTCAGCCGTTGGGAAATGTCCTCTCTGTGTTGATGCAGCTCATACCCCGTCAGTACAGTTTCAGGAAGGACGGGCTGGCTGCCGGGCTTATGTTGCCAGAGGGACCTCAATACGGGCTGATTGCCCAGGAGTTGGAGCACTTATTGCCTGAACTGGTTCAAAGCGACCTGATGGTGGACCAGCCTGATACCGGCCCGGTATATTTTAAGGGTATTCAATACCAGGCACTAATTCCATTCCTGCTGCGCGGAATTCAGGAGCAGCAGGAACTGTTGGCAGGGCAGCAAGCGGAACTGACGGAGCTGCGGGCTAAGGTGGCCCAGGTGGAGGATTTGCAAAAACAAGTGGAGGACCTGGCAAGGCAAGTCAGGCTGTTGTTAGAGGCCAAACAGCCCGCTTCCAGGCAGGATTGAACATGATTGCCTGTTTTTATAGACAAGAGCAATTAAAATTCATTCGATGCTGCTTGCCTCTCGGAGAGGGCGGGGGTTCAGTCCCTCGCCCTCTCCGAGAGGCAAACAGCATCTGCAAGGGGTGCTAAACAATTACATTTTTATTAATTTTAAAGCCGACTATCTTTAAAATAAACTTTTGATATATCAAATCTCCTTCATAGAGAGCTGAATGCGTTTGCGGGTCACATCTACCTCCGTCACCTTGACAGTCACCTGCTGGTTCAGGCTCACCACGTCTGCCGGGTTTTTCACAAATTTGTTGGCCAATTGAGAGATGTGCACCAGGCCGTCCTGTTTCACGCCGATGTCCACAAAGGCACCGAAGTTCGTGATATTGGTGACGATGCCCGGCAGGACCATGCCCGTGTGAAGGTCATCGATGCTGCGCACGTTGCCGAACTCCACGGCGCGGGCCTCCCCGCGGGGATCCAACCCGGGCTTGTCCAGTTCCTTGAGGATGTCGTTCAGGGTAGGCAGCCCCACCTTGTCTGTGACGTAGTGGCTCAGGTTAATCTGCTTGCGCAGCTCCGGCTGTCGAATCAGCTCCGAGACGCTGAAGCCAAGGTCTTTGGCCATCTTCTCAACGATGTGGTAGCTCTCCGGATGCACTGCGGTGTTGTCCAGGGGATTGACCGCGCCCCGAACGCGCAAAAAGCCGGCGCTCTGCTCAAAGGCTTTGTCTCCCATGCGGGGAACCTTCTTCAACTGTTGCCGGGAGATGAAGGGGCCGTTTTCACTCCTGAAATTCACGATGTTCTGTGCCAGGGCAGGCCCCAGCCCCGAGACGTAGGTAAGCAGGTGCTTACTGGCTGTGTTGATATTGATGCCCACCGAGTTGACACAGCTTTCCACGGTGCGGTCCAGGCTCTCCTTCAGCTTCGTCTGGTTGACATCGTGCTGATACTGGCCAACCCCGATGCTCTTCGGGTCTATTTTCACAAGTTCCGCCAACGGATCCATCAAGCGGCGTCCGATGGAGATGGATCCTCGAATGGTGACGTCTTGTTCGGGGAACTCCTCTCGAGCTACTTCGGAGGCAGAGTAGATAGAGGCACCAGCTTCGTTGACCATGAAGAGTTGCACCGGCCTGTTGAAGCTTATTTTTTGACAGAGGTCGTAAGTCTCTCTCCCGGCGGTACCATTGCCGATGGCGATAGCGTCGATTTCAAATCGGTCCACCAGGTCGTTCAGGGTTCGGCGAGCCATGAATTCATCTGACTGCGGAGGATGTGGGTAGATGGCCGTATGCTGCAACAGGTCGCCGTTTTCATTGAGGATGGCTACCTTGCAGCCCGTGCGGAAGCCGGGGTCGATGCTCAGCACCCGTTTCTGTCCGAGCGGGGCGGCCAGCAACAGCTGGCGCAGGTTTTCGACGAATACGCGGATGGCCTCGGCATCGGCTTTTTCCTTTGAGTCATTGCGGAATTCAG
>JBEAYO010000169.1:0-7168 GCA_041159285.1 Bacteroidota bacterium
ATTTTGTGCTGACCAGGGTGGTCCGCGCCGCTGCGGCATCGGCGCCGTACTGGCGAGTCGAGGCCCCCAGGCTCCGGCCGGATGGGGTGGCAGTGTTGGCGGCCCAGCCGGAGAGGGTGAGGCTGTAGTTCTCGCAGTCCAGACCGGCGTTGTCGAGCATGGACCCCAGGTTCACGCTGGCATTCAGCTGCCAGCTGCCGAGTGGCTGGTTGAAGGCAGCGGCGCCTTTGAACATGCTACTCATGTTCGTCACCGCCGCCGTGTTCCAGCTGCCGAGTGGCTGGTTGAAGGCAGTTGCATTTTGGAACATTTGACTCATGTTCGTCACGAGTGCCGTGTTCCAGGTGCCAATCGGTTGGTTGAAGGCAGTTGCGTTTCGGAACATGTTACCCATGTTAGTCACCAGCGCCATGTTCCAATTGCCGATTGGCTGGTTGAAGGCAGTGGCGCCTTCGAACATAGCATTCATGTTTATCATCTTCTCCGTATTCCAGCCTCCGATCGGTTGATTGAAGGCGGTGGCACCATAGAACATGCCACTCATGTTCGTCACCAACGCCGTGTTCCAGTTGCTGATGTCCTGGTTGAAGGCAACCGCGTTCAAAAACATGGTAGTCATGTTCGTCACCTTCGCCGTATTCCAGCTGCCGATTGGCTGATTGAAGGCAGTGGCGCCAAAGAATGTGCTTTCCATGTTCGTCATCGCAGCCGTGTTCCAGCTGCTGATGTCTTGATTAAAAGCCTTGGCACCAGAGAACATGGAAGCTATGCTCGTCACCTTCGCCGTGTTCCAGTTGCCGATCGGTTGGTTGAAGGCAACGGCGCCCGCGAACATGGAAACCATGTCCATCACCGCCGCCGTGTTCCAGTTGCTGATGTCCTGGTTGAAGGAGGTAGCGCCACTGAACATTTCAAACATGCTCGTCACCGCGCTCAGGTTCGGCGCGTCCGTGGCGGTCAGCTGCAGGTTGATGCAGCCGGAGAAGGCTTGACTCATGGAAATCCAGGGCACTGCCCCCCAGTTGGCGACGGCAACCAGGTTGTTCTTGTGCGCGCCTTGGTCGATATAAAACCGACGCAGGTTGGCGGGCTGCATGACCAGGGTCACGGTGTCGCCGGCGGCGATGGTCAGTCCGCTGAGCGTGACCGAGCCGGCGGTAGTCTGGGTGAAGTTGCCCGAGCCGCTGTTTCCGGAGGGGCTGGCGCTCCAGGTGTAGTCCACCGCGCCACCCGCCGTCTGCGCTTTGAAAAGGATGCTGGTGGAGGCGGAGGTATAGTACCACTTGGTGATGAAATTGGAGTTAGTCAGTGCTTCCGTCTCCTCCGCCAGAAGTGGGGAATTGTCGCTGCTGCAGCTGTCACCCGCCAAACCGGCATTTTCCTCCGCCCGAGGAGCGAGGACAGTGGAGGCCCGCAATCGGGAGGGCAATCCCGATGACAGGACGAGGAGCAGCAGTAGGATTTTCACAGTGGTGAATCCGCTGTGGGGGTGGCTGCCGGCAGGCTGGTGGGCAGCAATCAGGTTGTCGGTTGTTGATGATATCATAATGAGTTTTGTTTATTTGGCTCGTCGCAAAACGATTATGCCAGTGCTTTCCATCCTGCACATGGCATACGAGTGCTTTCAAATCCGAATAGGTAAGCTGTTTTTAAGCAGCAACCGGGCGGGTCTTAAAAACCATCGTGTTACGCTTTCACTTCAAAACTCGCTGGGCAAAGGTTTTTACCCTAATTTTTCATGTGCCAAAAAATACCACTTGCATCAAAAAGTTGTATTTTAATATTTTACATATAATAGCAATCAATTGAAAGGCTGGCTTTCCGATGAAAACCAGCTGCGGCTTTATTATCAGAGACAGAGTTTTTGTCATACAAGCATTTGAAAATGAATCGAATGATAGTTTTTGGCACAAGCTATTTTTTTTGGCACATTAAAAATTTCATGCCTTGGTCTTCGATATATATTTTTGGAATTCAAAGCTGGAAATCACAGCTTCCTTGCAGAACGGACAATAATGCAGGATAGGGTCCGGTGCGCACATTAGCCCGAAAAGAGCCTGCAGTAGCTGCGGAAGCACAGTCGGGACAGCCGGCAAAAAACCGCAAGGCAACCACAGAAAGGCCCTACCCTGCCGAACCAATGTGACTCAACCAGGCTATTCACCAAACTCAAGAGCAAAACAACAACAATGATGAAGAACACCCATGTCGTCGCCCTCCTGTTCCTTGCACCCTTGGCCAGCATGAACCTTCACGCCCAGTCCGCACCCGATGACCTCATCGAAAAAGCCTGGGGGTTGCTGGACACAGACCAGGCAGCCGCGGACTCCATCACCTACCTGCTCCTGGAATCAGTGAGTGAAAACACTGCCGCCAGCGATACCCTCCTGGCCAAAACACTATACCTGGCAGGCACACTGGAGCATTTTAAGAAGCGCTACCGCCTCTCATGCAACTTCTTCGAGCAAGCACTCCAGACCGCCTACATAAGGGGCAGCAAACAGCAAAGCCTCAATTGCCTCAACAACATGGGTTCCAGCCTCACCAGACTCGGAAAGATTCCCGAGGCCCTGGACGCATTCCAAAAGGCCATGAAGCTGAGCCTGGAACTCAATGACCAGGAATCCATCGACGACCTCAAGGTCAACATCGCCGAACTGGAGTGCGACCTGGGCGAATACCGAAAGGCCATCTCCCTGGCCAGCGAAGCTCTCCGGTCATACGAGCAAAAAAAGGACACCTTCAAAATCGGAATGTGCCACCTGAACACCGGCAAGTATTTCATCTACCAGGAGCAATATGCGCAAGGGGAGCAGCACAACCAACAGGCCATCAGCCTTTTCGAACAACTCGGCGACACTTACAGCCTCATTTCCGCCCTCATCAACCAATCCAGGCTCGAACAACTGAAAAAACAATTCGCCAACTCCGAACAGATACTGCAGCGGGTAATTGATATCGTCAATGCTGAAAAGTATGAGTACAACCTGGCCGCCGTTTACATCCACAAGACCGACAATGCCCTCGCCATAGGCAAGGACGTCCACCTGGCCAGGGAGCATGCCCTGAAGGCTATCCATCTGGCCGAAATATCCGGGAATAGAAGTTACCTGGAAGAGGCCACCCTGGCCCTGGGTAAGTACTATGTGAAGGTCCAGGATTTTGACAACTTTGAACGAACCATCGACAAGTACAATAAAATCAAAACGGAGACTGCCACGCTCAGCGCAAAGGCTGCCGTGGAAGAGTTGAAGATCGTGTATGACATGGAGGGCCTTAACAGCCGAAATTTACAACTGCAACGGGATGTGCGCTCAAAAAACCTGCAGCTGCAGCTGCTTTTCCTGTTGTCCCTGGTGTCCACCGTCGGTGGCAGCGTCATCTACCTCCAGCACCAGAAGTTGAAGAGCAACCTCAAGACCATGTTCCAAATGAACCTCAGCCTGGCGTATTCGAATCACGACGATGGCGGCAAGCCCGTCAATCCGGTTGACGAAGCCTCGGCCGACCTGTCCGACATTGAACTATACAAGCTGATATTGAAGAAAATCGAGCAAAAGGAGCTTTACAAGGACCCCAACATGGGCTTGCATGACCTGGCAAGGCATATGAAGCGCAACAAGCTGGTGATTTCCAAAGCCATCAAAAATGCAGGCAAGACGAATTTCGCGGGCCTTGTCAACGAGTTCAAGGTCAACGAGGCCCGGAGACTGATCATGGAGAGG
Source organism: Bacteroidota bacterium (assembly GCA_041159285.1). GTDB lineage: Bacteria > Bacteroidota > Bacteroidia > Chitinophagales > Saprospiraceae > UBA6168. The sequence goes on from JBEAYO010000169.1 coordinate 3,726, forward strand.
GGTAGTTCCATCGCCATCAGCGACATTGCCGCCATGGCCGGCTTCAACAGCCGGTCTTCCTTCAACCGGCACTTCAAGGAGGTGACAGGCTTCACGCCTACTGACTACCTGGAGATGATGAAAAGGGCCGTGGGGCCTCCTGAGGAAGCGGAGGGCTAGGCTTGAGGCCCGGAGGAGCTTATCAGAGTGTGGAGGAGGGGTTTGGTGCAAAAGCCCTGCCTGCGTTGCCGTTTCACAAGCACCATGCTGCAGGCCCCCTTTGTAAGGGCTGCTGATGTTCGGCCAGGGGGGCTTGCAAAAAGACCTGCCGCCCGGGATTGAATCCCAAAACGGCAGGTCCAGAAAATAATCAAATCTAATTGTTTAAAGGTTGGTTGATTGAAGATTAGACTTTTTGCGGATGTTAGCCATGACAATGAGGCCACACATCGGCATTTCTGTAATCTGCCCGCAGGCGCTGCAGCAATATTTGAATGCGTTAAGACGGTTTGTCAATAAAAGAAGTGGAGCGGGCAGCCCTGTCGCCAGGAAGCACTGCTGCCCGCTCCACCTCGCATGTGTTTTAATAATTCTCAATGGTCAGAATACCGCCCTCCTCCACCGTCAGCGTGCTGCCCTCTTCCACCGTCAGCGTGCGGCCAAATCCCTCCGTTCCGGTCGGAAGCTCCACATCGAAGCCGGCCGGTATCACCACGTCGTGGCAGGAAAGCGGCTTGACGCCCAGGCTCCATTTGGGATTGATCATCCAGCTTGTGCCATTGCCGTTGCCCGTCCAGGTGTTGGTCACCTCCCCGACGACCGGCACCGTTACCAGCGTCGGTAAGACGCCGAAGCCGTAGTTGCCGAAGAGGTTGACGGCCAGGTTGTAACTCCCTGCGCTCACGTTGTTGAACACATTCGAGAACTACCAGGAGGCACCCCCGTTGATGGAATAGGCCACCTGGCCGTTCACCTCCGGCAGGTTCACCGTGATGCTGCCGGGATTGCCTCCACACAACTCTGCAACAATCTCCAGATTTACCGTCGGGAATAGCCCCAGCACCGTCACTGTTGCCTGACAGCTGGCCGTGTTGCCACGGGCATCGCTGCCCGTCAGCGCCACCGTGTTGCCGGCGAGGTTCATCCCACCCACGTCATTGCAGTTGAAGGTGGAGTCGTTCAGCACGAGGCTGGCGAGAAGTGAGAGGGGAAGTCATTATGGCAAACGACCCTTTTGACGGCAGCAGCGCCCCGGAAGATGGCGTTCAGCCCTGGGGCATGAACTCAGGGCTCCAACCTGAAGCGGACGTATTTGATGGTCTTGCCGGCAGCGAGGTGCTTTTTCTCGTAATAGGTTTTGATATCCAGTTCCGGGGTGGGCAGGGGGCCTGAATAGATGTCATCGTGGCGGGCCAGGCAGGCGTAGCGCTGCTGGTCGTCGAGGACTTCGAGGGTGTATTCGTAGAGGGTCGGGTCGTCGGTTTTGAGGTGGACCAGTCCGCCGGGCTTCAGCAGGGCGGCGAAGCGGTCGAGGAAGGGGGGGGAGGTGAGGCGGCGATTGGCCTTGCTGTTGCGCAGGAAGGGGTCGGGGAAGGTAATCCATATTTCGTCCACCTCTCCCTGGTCGAAGAAGTTGTTGATGAGTTCGATGCGGGTCCGGAGGAAGGCGGCATTGGGGAGTCCGGCCTCGAGGGCTGTTTTGGCGCCGCGCCAGATGCGGGCGCCCTTGATGTCCACGCCGACGAAGTTGGTGTGGGGGTTCCGGGCGGCGAGGCCGATGGTGTAGTCTCCTTTGCCGCAGGCAAGTTCGAGGACGAGGGGCTGGTCGTTTTTGAAGTGGCGGCTGCGCCACTGGCCCTTCATGGTGGTTTCCTGTCCGTTTTCCCCCGTCAGCGTGGCCGTTTCGGGGTTGAAGTTTTCATAGACGTTGGGGAAGGTGAACACTTCCGCGAATTTTTGTAGTTTATTTCTCCTGCTCATTAACGGTGGTTGAGGATGTTGTGAAGCTTGTGACGCTGAGGGGGGGGCTGGCCTCCGGAAGAGGCGCAATTGCCTCCCCCCTACCCTGTTTCCAAAGCAAAAGTCACAAACATTTCACAAATTATCTATCTGCGCGAGCAGCCATTTTTTCTCCATCAGGGGCTCGGCCTGCTCGACCTCAGCCCGGAGCCTGGCAACCTGCGCGGCATTGCCGGGATTGACCCGCAACATCCGGCGGGTGTAAAGCAACAGGTTCCTGTAAATATCCTTGTGGTACCCCATCAGCTTCTTCCGCTGGATGTAGGCCGACATGCTGTCGATGAGCGAATCCAGCGCCAGCGACTCGTCCAGCTCGAAATACATCTTCAACAGCATGGTCTTTGCCTGAAGGTTCATCAGAATGTCATCGTATTCAAAATGCGCGAACAGCTTCATCGCCTCCCGGTACTCCCGCTGTTCATAATGCAAGCGCGCCGTGTAAAAGTCAACGTAATTCCGGCGGTGCTTCTCCTCCAGGCTGGGACTGTTTTCCCGGATGAAGCGCCTCACCCAGTCGTACTCCTTCAGGTTGAGGCCCGCGATGACGGCATTGCTGAAGGAAAATCGCGACAACACGCCGTTTTCCAGAAAATACTGCCGCTCCATGCCCTGGTTGAACAAATCGAAGACCTCCCGGTAGAAACTGCTCTCCCCGGCATTGATGCGCCCGATGCAGTAATTGATGGACAACAGGTAGATGACCCGCATCTCCTGCGGCGGGAACAAATGGGCGTGGTCAGCCAGGTGGGACTTCAGTTGTTGAAAAAAAGCAGGCTGCCCCGGGTTGTTGATGGCCATGTAGCTGTAATAGTAGATGGCAAGGGCCGGGTAGTCCAGGCAGGTCGGATTCGACTCGATGAAGCAGATGGCCTCCGGCAGCAGGCGGAAGTCGTAGGCGGTCTTGTAAACGGCCTGGTGGGACAGCATCATGCAGCTCAGCTGCAGCTTGTTGGCCAGGAATGACAGGTCGTTGGCATCCGACACCTCCTGCAGGTTCAGCGGCACGTTCCTCCCCAGCCCGCTGAGGTAGGCGTAGCGCTCCATCTGCAGCAGGTACTCGTTTTCATAAAAGCGGTGGTTGCGGTAGGGCTGCCGCTGCTGTATCTCCATGCCGGCCTCCATGGCCTTGCTGTACAACTTGGGCAGCTGCCGCTTGCGGTACACCCGGGCCAGCACCACCTGAGCCCTGACTTCATCCTGCAGCAACTCCTGGTAGAGCAGGAAATTTTCAGTCAGTTTTAACAGAAAATGCATCACTTGGCGCAGGTCGGCGTCGTTATATGGTTGTCCGGGGTAAACCGCCTCGAAGACTTTGTCCTTTGCCAGGAACCTGTCCTCGGCAAGGTGCTGGCCTGCCAGCAGGTAGTCCAGCAGGTCCGCCACGTCCTGCCGCAGGTTGTGCGCCGGCGACTGTGCCCACTTGCGCAGCTCGCGTTGCTCTGGCC
>JBEAYO010000170.1:0-7163 GCA_041159285.1 Bacteroidota bacterium
CCGACCACCCTTTCCGGAAAACAAGCAGCATTTGCAAGCTTGGTTGAACAGTTACCGTATTTTTTACCTATATTTACAACCGTGCAATGCAAAAATAATGAGCGAATTAACCAGACCTCTTCATTTTCAATTGCCGGCATTAGTAGTGGCAGCCCTGATGCTGATTCCGGTTGTATCAAGGGCTACGCACATTGTGGGAGGCGAAATGACCTACACCTGCCTGGGCAACAATTTATACAAGATTGACCTGACTATTTTTCGGGACTGCTACAACGGCGTGCCGTGGTTTGACAATCCCGCCTCTATTGGAATCTTTACTTCCTCCAATAATCAATTGTTCTCCCAACAGCTGGTGCCTTTGAACTTCAATCTGAATGATACCTTGAATCCCGATTTGGGAAGCGAATGTTTTGTGGTTCCGCCGAACGTATGTGTGCACACCACTTCTTACACCACTACGGTCTCCCTTCCATTTGCACCTGGAGGCTATCACATTGTTTATCAGCGTTGCTGCAGGAATAACACCATCAGCAATATCATAGATCCCGAGGACACGGGAGCTACTTACAGCATCGAAATTGGGGAGTCAGCACTCCAGGAATGCAATAGCAGCCCTGTTTTCAACAATTGGCCGCCGCTTTACATCTGCGTCAACCAGTCATTTCAAATAGATCAATCAGCTGTGGACCCCGACGGGGATTCCCTTGTTTACAGGCTTTGTAATCCCATCCAGGGTGCCGATGACCTGATGCCCATGCCACAACCCCCTAATCCCCCACCCTATTTCCCGGTTCAATGGATTGATCCACCTTACAGTATCAACAACATGCTGAACGGGTTTCCGGGAGGAGTCCCCATGACCATACATCCTCAGACCGGCATCCTGTCCGGGACGCCAAATACCATTGGCCAATTCGTCATCGGCATCTGCGTGGATGAATATAGGGACGGCCTGTTGATTGGCAGCAAGCGCCGGGATTACCAGGTCAATGTAGGCGAGTGTGGCATCGCAGTGGCCTCATTTTTTGCTCCAGAAAAAGTCTGCGATTCCTTTGAAGTAAGTTTTTCGAATCAAAGCACCGGTGCCGGCATCTACCTCTGGCAGTTCAATGATCCCGCTAACCCGGGGGCTGGCTCCACAGAGTTCAATCCCAGCTACACCTACAGCGACACCGGACTCTACACCATCACCCTGATAGCAGACCCTGGAACTAATTGTGCCGATACCTTCTCCACCCAGGTACACATTCTGCCCAACTCCCTGTATGCGAATTTCGAACTTCAAACCTTGGACTGCGAGGACGCCATGACCATCCAGATAACGGATTCCTCCCTGGATACCGCATCTTCGATTGTGCAGTGGAGCTGGCAACTCAGCTATGGAGACACCGCGCTGATTTCTTCAGACCAGGATCCGCTTTTCATCATCTCGCAGCCTGGTTCAGCAGCTTTGACGCTCACTGTGACCGCCGCCAACGGATGTGTGGAAACCATTACTCAAAATTTCCCCATTATCTTCCTGGACCAGCCACTGGCTGCCGACTCCGTGGGTGTCTGTGCCGGGGGTAATCCCGTATCCCTGAACCCAGGCGGAGGCCTGCCTGGGGCAAGCTACAGCTGGTCGCCGCCTGATTTTCTTGATGATCCAAACTCCCCTAACCCGACAGCTAACCCGGACACAACAATCACCTACACTGTTTTAATCAACAATCCAGCAGGCAACTGCAAGGTTGAAAGCGATGTGACTGTCATCGTGTCCCCTCAAGTCGAGGTAATACCTCTGGTGGATACCATCTTAAATGGCCAGTCTGTTGAGATATTTGCTACCTATGATGAAGATTACCAGTACTCATGGTCACCCCCGCTTTACCTGGATGACAGCGGTATCCACGATCCGGTTTCTACTCCGACGGAACCGGTGCTCTATACCCTCACTGTGACCGATGAAAATGGATGCATAGCAACCCGGCAAGTCAACATCGTGGTGCTAACCCTCTGCGAGGAGCCATATGTGTTCATGCCAAGTGGATTCAGCCCAAATGGGGATGGCAGGAATGACCGCTTCCGCGTGATGGGCAACAACCTGGAAGAAGTCTATCTGGCAGTTTACGATCGCTGGGGAACCATGGTATTCGAGACCAGAGAGGTGAGCGGAGCCTGGGACGGCACCTTCAAAGGGAGGAAGCTTCCCCCGGATGTTTATGGCTTCTATGCCCGAGTCAGATGCATTGGCGGCCTGGACTACGAGAAGCAAGGAAACATCACCTTGCTCGAGTAAGGGCCAACTGTATCAGACGTTAAAGCGGAAGTGCATGCAATCACCATCGTGGACGACGTAGTCCTTTCCCTCCACCGACATCTTACCGACCTCTTTGATGGCCGCCTCCGAGCCGTATTTTACATAATCATCGTACTTGATGACTTCTGCCCGTATGAAGCCTTTTTCAAAGTCAGAGTGGATGACGCCGGCCGCTTTTGGAGCTTTCCATCCGCGGCGAATGGTCCAGGCACGGACTTCTTTTTCTCCCACGGTGAAGTAAGTGATTAAATCCAGCAGTTGATAACAGGCCCTGATCAAGCGGTTGACACCGGGCTCCTGCAAGCCCATCATTTCGAGGTACTCCTGTCTTTCCTGAAGAGATTCCATCTGAGCGATTTCCGCTTCTATGCCTGCACTGATCAGGATGACGGCAGCTGGTTCCTGGCTGACGGCAGCCTGGAATCGCCGGGTATGGTCATTCCCACTGATTACAGAGGCCTCATCCACGTTACATACATAGAGGATGGGTTTCGAAGTCAACAGCATCATGTCTTTCAGCAGGGCCAAACCTTCCTCATCGAGTTCCAGTGATCTGGCTGGGCTGCCATCGTTGAGATGGGCAAGGATTTGCTCTCCGATTTCAACCAGTCGGATATCTTCCTTTTTACCTGTTTTTGCTTGTTTTTTAAGCTTGTCAAGTCGCTTTTCCAGGCTGTCTATATCTTTTAGAATCAGCTCTGTATCGATAATTTCTTTGTCGCGGACGGGATCCACCCCGCCGTCCACGTGCACCACGTTGTCATCTTCAAAGCAGCGGACGACATGGACAATGGCGTCAACTTCCCGGATATTGGCAAGGAACTGGTTCCCAAGCCCTTCTCCTTTGCTGGCACCCTTGATCAGGCCGGCAATGTCCACGATCTCAATGTTGGTAGGCACCAGCGACTTGGGATTGACCAACTCATTGAGTTTGTCGAGCCGGCTGTCGGGAACTGTGATCATGCCGACATTTGGGTCTTTGGTGGCAAATGGGTAATTTGCAGCGAGTGCCTTAGCTGAAGTGAGGGCGTTGAAGAGAGTGGATTTGCCGACGTTGGGCAAGCCGACGATACCTGCTTGAAGTGCCATGGATAGTTTGGTATGTGCTGAGTAAAAAGTGATTAAAAACGGGCGCAAAGATAGGCGAAGGAGTTAAAAAACGAAATCAAAAAAAAACAGGCTAATTCTTTTGCCGAAACTGCAGAAATTTACAACATGAATTTTTTAGCCCATTTCTATTTGTCCGGAGAGCAACAAGGATTGATTGCCGGCAATTTCCTGGCCGATTATCTCGTCAACAAGGAGGTCCTGCTGCTGCCGGAAGAGGTGCAACGGGGAGTTGCCTTGCATCGGATAATTGATCAGTTCACTGACCAGCACGAGTGCATCAGGAGCAGCAATCGCCTGCTGATGCCAGTGCACGGGAAGTACGCGCCTGTCATCATGGATGTGTTGATGGATTATTTGCTGTTGAAAAACTGGAACCAATATTCCAGAACGCCCATCCTGGAATTCACAGCCATGATTTACGAAGCCCTGATGATGTACCATTCCATCATGCCAGACTTCCTGCGCGAACGGCTGCCCCTCATGATACGGGAAAACTGGCTGGTACATTACGGAACTGAGGAGGGCTTGGAGTTCACTTTCAGCAGAATGAAGCTACGCAGCAGCCAACCCTGGAAGTTTGATCATGCATTGAAGAGTCTGGAGGCTCATTTTGAGGATCTGGACGCCGCCTTCAATTTGTTTTTCCCTGAAATGAGCGAAGTGGCTACGAGTTGGAGACGAGGGGAAATCAAATGACTTTCCAAAGCCGGAAAACCATGCTCACGCCACTCCAGAAATTCTGGCCCTTGGCCATGGTCTCCCTGGTGTAGTTGACGCTGATAGGGACCTCGCACCAGGATGCCTTGTGTATGCGCATGTTTTTGATGATTTCCATGCAAAATTCGAAGCCGTTGCGCTGAATAACTGATTTCCTGGCGAAGCTGGCCCGCAAGGCCTTCATACCGGATTGGCTGTCCGTCACCAGCAGGCCCGCAAAAAGCAGGGTAATGACATTGCCGATTTTATTGTAGATAAACCGGATCCAGGGGATGTTGGGGTTATTGCCCAGAAAGCGGCTTCCGATGACGACATCCACGTCTTTTTCCAGGAGGCTATTCACCAACAAGGCGATGTCAGAGGGAAGATGCTGGTGATCTCCGTCAAGGGTGACGATGATTTCTGCGCCTTGCTGCAAGGCATACTGAATTCCGGTTTGGGTAGCTGCGCCCGCACCCATATTTAAAAGGTGTTTGAGGACCGTGGCACCGTATCTCTCAGCTACTTGCTGAGTGTTGTCCTCGCTGCCGTCGTCAACAACGACGATGTTTCCATAACCCAGTTCTCGAATGTGACCCAGCACGCTTCCGATGCGCCTACCTTCATCTTTCGCCGGGATAACGATAAATACTTTTGACAAGTCCATGGGAATCTTAGTTAAATAAAAAGCTTTGACTTTGTCAAGCAGTCTATTTTATTTTAAAAATTGCGTAATGCCCGAATTGGTGCGCATCGCCAAATACACCTTTCACAATTTGCTGTTGTCCATTCACATTTAATTTGACGAGTCGGTCTGTTGCCAGCAATTCAACTTGTGGATTTTCGTAAAACAGATACATGAAATTCTTATACCGCTCTACCAAAGATTGTTCCGGAGTTTTATCCGCACTGGGAGTGTAGTAATCCACCATGACAAATTTGACGCCTGCATTACTAAGTGCAGCCGTAAATTCTTGTTTTGTGGGGAATTTTTTAACCATCTGGTTGAAATAATCCAGCTGATTGTCTTTGAAAATCCTTCTGTCGTTTTCAGCTATGAAAAAATTGAAACGGGTGCCCACGTTATAAATCAGTGCTGAACGATCCCTGTTGATTTCGTCAAGGGCCCGCGTGAGGTCGGGATAGAAAGCCTCGATGACTTTTTTTTCATCCATGTCGCCACAGATGTATTTGAGGTGAGCGGGGTCGAACATTCTCTTTCCAATCATGGGGTCTTCCATGGCCAGCCCCATTTTGATACCGGTGAATCGCTGTCCAAGGCCCATGGCGATGAAGACAAAGGTCATGGCATAGAAGGCATAGCGGCTGAGATGCCTATCCATGTCTTTCTTTCCCTCGGTTGAAGTAGCAAAAAATCTGACTATGCAAAGCCAGAGCAGGGGCAGGGCAAGAAAGCCATACCAAACGATGCCTGCAGAAAGAAGTAGCCAGAAAAAGGTGTAAATGAAGGAGAAAAGGCACAGGCCCTGGATTGCTGGGTGCTGGTTTCTGACCCTGGAAAAAGCAAGGAGCGAGAAAAGTGCAACCAGCGACAGCAAGATGGGATAGGTGATGGTATCCTGGTCATTTTTCACGAATTGTGACAGCATTCTCTCAAGCGATTCGCCCACTGGCCCTGCCAGCTTGTAGCCGCTGGCAGTTAGATAGCCGAAAGGATCCTGTTCGAATGAAGTGTTGGCCAGGAACTCCTCCAGGTTTTTTGAATCAGTTTTAATTTTTTCTTGCTTGTCATTTAGCAAATAACTGTTGCTGCTGGCGATTGTGAGAAGCAGTATGGAGCTCAATATGACGAGGAACCTGGGCAGTGGGTTGTTTTTGAATCCCAGCAACACAACTAGTGGAAGAAACATCAGCACCAGGAACCCGATTTCAAGCAGGGCTACCTGTTCATTGATATTCATGGTTGCATCGTAGGCCAGGCTGAGATATCTCATGGGGGTCGTTTCATATCCCATGTAGCGCTGTATTTCAACCCTCACAGCAGCTATTTCTGGGTTGACGGGCTGTCCCTCTGCAGTGGTAGCTTCGCTGGAGGCCAGGTTCAAAAGCACTCCTGCGAGTAAGACCGCAATGGCTGAAATATCAAATATGCTGAGCTTCAAGGACTTCATTTTACTGATTTGTCGGGTTAGTTGATAAATCTATGTTCAAGTTCGGCTGCGGCTGAACCCCGTTCAGCAGGACCTGGGGTGAGAGGGACCTGGAGTCAATGTAGTTTTTTACTATCCATGGGGAAAAGGCAAGTGCCGCAAAACAGCCGTAGATGATGGTTTTTCGAAGGCTCTGCCAGAATTTCGCATTTTCTGCCGTGAGAATCCCCAAGGCCAGTAATGCTGAACAGGCGAAGAGGACCCATTGCAATCTGGTGACACCCAGGTGGAACTGCCTGAGTCCTGCTACCTGGTCCACTTTCAAAAGAAAAATCAGCCCGAGAGATGCTGACAATGCTGCAAAAAAGCCTCTTTTCCCATGGTAATAAAACCAGAAAGTACAAAGCAGCGCTAGCGAGAAGTATAGTGTGGTGAGCTTTATTCCAACTGCAAATCCCGTTAGGATTCCCAGCATCCCAATTACTGACTGGCTTCCTTGCGAAGCCGGTTGGATACTGTCCTTGGCAGGCTGGGCGTCAGGAAATATGTAAGCTTTTGCGTACCCCAGCAATAAGATCAGGATGGACAAATAAACAAACAACAAGCCCAGGTCCACCTTAATCTCTCCGTAGCTCTGCAGGTAGAAAGCAGGGATTACTGTGAACACCAGCAAGCCGAGCATGGTGTGGTTGATGTCAACCTTCAGCCAATTGCGGCTCAGTGAATATAATGCAAACACACTCAACAGGCCTCCCAGCCATGACAAGCCAAAGCTTACTTCCACCGAATTGAAAAGCGTCAAGCCCAGAGACATAAAAATGGACCAGTTGTAGGGCTGGAAGCCCTCGACAAGCCCATGCCGGTCTGCAATGAGCGTCGGAAGATTGGCATAGAGTGTCAGGGCGTCAAAACCTGCTGGCATCGGCACATTGACAGCTGCGAAGTTC
>JBEAYO010000171.1:0-7156 GCA_041159285.1 Bacteroidota bacterium
GATCTGGTTCCACTTGTTAAGCACCGAGGTCTTCGGGTCCCTGCCCATTCGGGCGGTTCCCATCTCGTGGATGCCGAGCCCCGGGGAATAACCGTTGTCATAGGGCTTGACATCTTTCAGTCCGGCCGCCTCGAGCATTTCCACGGCCGCCTCCTGCATGTCCTTGCGCATGGCAATTTCATTTTCGCGGATTTCCACGTCCATGGTCAGCGTGGGCATGCCGTACATGTCCAGCACCTCCTTGTTCAGGGTGATGCGGTTGTCGGGGTGGGGCAGCATCTCGCCGAAGGCGGTGATGCCCATGCGCCAGTCACCGGGGGTCTGCATCTGCTCCTTCATGGCTTTTCCGAAGCCCATTTCCGCCACGAGGCTCTGCCAGCCGGAGCGGCTGGCGCCACCCTGATAGCCGTAGCCGCGCAGGAAGTCCTTGCGCTGGGATGCCTTGTCCACGTTGCGGAAGCGCGGGATGTAGATGCCGTTGGCGCGCCGGCCGGAATAGTAGCGGTCCTGGAAGTCTTCGGAGCGGCCGGAGGCACCTGCGCGGAAGTGGTGGTCCATGACGTTGCGCCCGAGTTGATCGCTGGAGTTGCCCATGCCGTTGGGGAAGCGCTCGTTGGCAGAGTTCATCAGTATCCAGGCGGAGTTGAAAGCAGAGGCGTTCACAAAGATGATCCTGGCATAGAACTCCATTTCCTGTTTCGTCTCGGCATCGAGGATCTTGACGCCGGTGGCTTTGTTCTTTTTCGAGTCGTAAATGATGGAGTGCACGATGGAGTTGGGCCGCAGCGTCATGTTGCCGGTTCGCTCTGCGGCGATGAGGGTGCCCGCATTGCTGCTGAAATAGGCGCCATAGGGGCATCCCCGCATGCAGAGGTTGCGGTGCTGGCAGCTGCCGCGACCGAGGGCTTTTTGAATTTCGTTGGGCTGCGTGATGTGGGCCGTGCGGCCGATGGTGACCACGCGTCCCGGGATCTTGGCAGCCACCTTGGCTTTGAAATCCAGCTCCACGCAGTTCATTTCCATGGGGGGCTGGAAGACGCCGTCGGGGAGTTGGGCCAGGTTTTCCTTCTGGCCGCTGACGCCGATCCAGTTTTCGATGTAGTCGTACCAGGGGGCGATGTCGGCATAGCGGATGGGCCAGTCTGTGCCGATCCCTTCCTTTGCATTGGCTGCGAAGTCCAGGTCGCTGAAGCGGTAGCTCTGCCGGCCCCAGACGATGGAGCGGCCTCCGACGTGGTAGCCGCGCATCCAGTCGAATTTCTTGACTTCGGTATAGGGATGCTCGTCATCTTTGACGAACCAGTGTTTCCAGCCCTGGCGGATGGTGTAGCCGGTGCGGCTTTGCTTGGCGTAGTGTTTTTCGATCTCCTCGGGGGGGACCTGGTCGCCGTACTTCAAGTCCCAGGGGTTGAAGTTCATCGTCGGGTAGTCAGCAATGTGCTTTACCATGCGGCCTCTCTCGAGCACGAGGGTTTTGAGGCCTTTTTCGGTGAGTTCCTTGGCGGCCCAGCCGCCGCTGATGCCGCTGCCGATGACGATGGCATCATAGGTGTTTTCCTGTTGAAACTTGCCGTTGATATTGCTCATTTTCTCATTTTTTTTGCTGCCGGTTTGCTGCGGCAGTGTTTATGTTTAAATATTGTGTGCGTCATCCTGATTCCGCGGATGGTATTTTTTGATGGAGTTGCTGCTGTAGGTGGCCGAGTCAGCCTGTCAAATGAAGCGCATATCGCGCATCGGCGCTATTTATGTCAGCTTCCCCAGAACAAAGTTAGAAGATTCGATGGCAAGATACAGCGCTGGCCGAATCTTCATGAGGTATTTCCTTAAAAATTTACACCGAGAGGCCGGCAGCCCTTTTTACAAGCGCCTGTCTCAAAAGCCCCGGTGCATCTTTTGAAAATGTTCCGCCGGCACTGCTGACCCACTGCAAGGGCATTCGGCGGGCCGAAGCCCCGCGCGCCTTTTGCGAGAAGGCGCCTCGCCAAAGGGTCTTTTGAGACAGCCTCTGCGGCGGGCTGGCAACGGGCCTGCCCTTCGCCCTTTCCGGTGGCTGGACGACACAAGCACTGTTCTCAGGCTCCCCCTTCCCGCTCCAGCCCTCTAATTCGCGGCTGTTTTCCGATTTGTTGCAGGCGCAACTTCAGGAAAGTTGCCTCCTGGGCCTCCCGCGCTGAAAAAAACTGAAGGCCGGTGCCGACGGCCCACATCCCAAACAACATCATCAGCACGAACATCGTGAGGAAAGTCCGCGCCACACTGAAAACGTTGGGCATCACATCCGGCGGTAAAAAGAAGTTCATACCTGCCATTTCCAGCAGAAACCACAGCAGGCCGGCGTCCAGAATCAACAGGAACAGCATTCCGCAAAGCAGCCAGGTGAAGGACAAGCCAAGCAGTTGGCTCCAAATGTTGCCGGCGAGCTGGAAAACGCTCAACAGCCCGCCCACTAAGCCCGTTTGAGCTGAAAGCATATGCTGCCCCCACAGGAACAAAAGGGGGAAGCAAAACCAGGTGAGGAACAAGGTGTGCAAGCCCATCTGGTACAGCACCAGGTTCAACAGGATGCCGACAACCAGCAGTTTTGCAAAATCAGCGGCAGTAACGGGGGCAGTTGCTGCTGTCGGCCTTGCCGCGCCCGCACTGGCAGCTTTTTCAAAGCCGGCCACCAGCCGCAGGGCCGTGAAGACGGTGAGCGTCAGCATCAGGGTGGTCAGCGGGAAGAGCCAGGGGTTGTTTTCATTTTGAAAGTACTGCGGCAGCGACAGCAAAGTGCCCGAAATGCCCTGCGGCTCATAAAAAAGTTCAAAGGGGGCGACCGAGGCGCCGGCATAGGCGCCGGCGCAGTACAGCGCCGCTCCGCCGGCCGCTGCCGTTGCCAGCGGTCTGAAGAAGGAGCGCATGAAGAGAAATGTGTCGGTGAACAAAACGCCTGCGGTCTTTATCTCCGTGGGGTCGATCGCGTAATTGACGCCGGGCAGCAGGCGCATCCGCTCCGGTGCCGCCAGGCTTCCTCCCGCTGCCCTTTTGCGGGGGTAGTAGAAATAGAAATAGGCAATTCCCAGCAGGCAGGTGGCGATGTAGCTGCCGCGCAGGAGGTCGGGCAATTCGGTGTGCCGGGTGATGTAGCTCTCCGTGAAGCCGGCGATGATGAACAGGGGCGCCGTGGTGATGAGGACGCTGATTCCGCGCCTCGCCGAGAGCTGAAAGGAACGCAGGCGCGTCAGGGTGCCCGGGAAGACCAGCCCCCTGCCCATAGTGAGCCCTGCCGCCCCTGCGATGACGATCGAGGGGATTTCCAGGCAGCCGTGCATCCAAATGGTGAGGAAGGATTCCTGGAACAGCCCCTTTTCCACGAAAAAGTATTGGAAAGCTCCCAGCATGACGCCATTGTACAGCAGGATGCCCAGGGTGCCGATGCCGTAGAAGATGCCGGTGATGAAGGTCTTGAAGGCCACCAGCATGTTGTTGAGCGTGATGCCCAGAAACATGTTGAAGGCCCCCTTTTCCTTGTAAACGGCCATGGGGTCGCCGGAGCGGATGTTGGCCTCTGTCATCTCCACGTACTGGTCGCCGAGGATAGTGCGAAGGAACTCGGCGTCGGCGGCGCAGGAGAGGATGCCGGCGCCCATGGCGAGGAGGAAGATGGCCAGCGACAACTGGAGTTCCCGCCTGCTCTCGTACAGCAGCCAGGGGATGTCGTTTTCCCAAAATGCGAGAAAGCGGGCCTTCCGGGATCGCTTTCCCTTGTAGATGTTGAGATAGATGCGCTGGGCGAGCCCATTGAGGTAAACGCGGACGGAGCGATTGGGGTAAAAGGTGCGGGCATAGGACAGGTCATCGGTTACCTGCACGAAGAGTTCCTGCAGCTTTTCCGGGTCTTTTTGCCTGCCATCCAGGAATTCCTCGAATTCCTGCCATTTTTTTTTATTTTGTTCTATGAAGGCTGTCTCGCGCATAGGCTTTGAAATGGCATGAATACCAGAGCGCTAATTTAAAGCAAAATAAGCAGCTATGAAACTCGGGCTTGATTCGCGCCTACCGGCAGTGGCGGTACCCTTTGGCCCCTTCGGACAGGCTAAAAGTGTCATTTTTATGCAGTACTCATCCCCTCGGCCACAATTTAAGTCCCATTAACTTATTTTTGCACGCTTTTTGGCTATTAGAATTAAAAAAATAAAAATATGAAAAGATTTCTTGTTTTAATCTCCGCCCTGGCCTGCATTCAACTGCTGGGCAGCTGCAGCAATTCCAAGCCACAGGAAAGCCAGGATGCCGCGCAGGCACAGAGCACCTCCGAACCGGCCCCCACGATCCCAAATTCCGCGGCACCCGCGGAAGATGCGCGGGCGCGCGCCCTTGCCGTCAAAGCCTACGTCGACTCCGTGGAGAACAGCCTGCCCGACAAGTTCGATATGAAGGAGCACAGGCCCAACCGCTACAGCGAGCGGGATTTTATCGGGCTGCTGGAACACAATGGGGAACCTTTTCGCTATTCTTCCAGTTTGTATCCAAAAGATGCTGAAACCAGAACCTTGTATTACATGAAGGACAACATCTTGGTTTATATCAAACACCGGGAGTGGTTCAAAACAGCCAATCCCCCCTTCGCCAGGGAAATTCAAAGCTTTCTGGACGAAAACGGGATATTCTACACGCTGGACCGCTACGTTGAGCTGAAGAAGGACGAAAGGCCAGGTCCGCTGCTTGCTCAGCCCATCGGCGAGAGCAGGCTGAACCGGGACTCCCTCAACCAGGTCATCAATGCTGAATTCAAAGTCATCTCGGGTTATTATTCTCGCTAGCTGGAACAAAATCCCGTCGCTGGTAGGGAATCCGCCCCGGCGCTGCAATTTCTGACCCCGGCAGCAAATAAACTCAGGGGGGGGAAGCAAAGGGAATCCAAATTTCTGTCTTGTATTTCCCCAGAACTTCTAACTTTGCGTTTTATAGACACTAAGTTTATCTTCCCCGGCTTCATTCAATGCTGCCGGTATGAAAAACGAACAATTCATTCGCCATGCATGATCAGAAAAAGCCCAATCTAGTAGCGGCATTCAACGAAAAAGGAGAACACATAAGCCCTCTCCTGCCCGAAAACGTCAAGAACTTCCTAATCGATATTGACGGCACCGTCTGCGACGATGTGCCCAATGAGGAGCCGGAGCGGATGGCCACGGTGCCACCGTACCCGGATGCCCTTCGCATTTGCAACAAGTGGTATGAGGAAGGTCACATCATCACCTTTTTCACCTCCCGCACCGAGGAGCACCGCAAGATCACCGAGGAATGGCTGGAAAAGCATGGTTTCAAGTATCACAGCATTTTATTTGGAAAGCCGCGCGGCGGGAATTACCATTGGATTGACAACCACATCGTGAAAGCCACCCGTTTCAAGGGGAAGTTCACCGACCTGGTCGTCCGCAACCACGAGATCGAGGTGTTTCATCCCTGATTGACGGCTGTTTCAGCTTGCTTTCAAGGCCGGAGAGCAATTGTCGAAAATATTGCCTTCCGGGCGTTCAATATTTTTTAAAAAAGGGCATCGGAAGGGGCAAAGTCCCTCCCGATGCCTTTTTTTTGGGCCTGCAAGCAGCGGTGTTGCCGGGAATTATGGCCCAGGGAGTTTTTTTTTGGGTGCATGGCGGGCCGCAGGCCCGCCGTACACTCTTCCCGGAAGGTCAGGGAGCTCCGTTTGCTGAAAGAAGCCGAAGCGCGGCGAAACAAACTTCAATTACTTTTGCTAAATTTGTTTAAACAATTGCTCAAAACACCTTAAACAAAATCGCTGAGTGGCTGTTTAAACTCCGTTTTTGCGTGACGGTGGACATATTAAACGCCCATTTTCATCAACTATAAAATCCAAACATTGGCAAAAAAAGCAATCGTCATCGGATCCGGATTTTCTGGACTGGCAACGGCCACGAGCCTGGCGCAGCGAGGCTACGATGTCACCGTGCTCGAAAAAAACGAGTCGCCAGGCGGAAGAGCCCGGAAATTTGACGCAGAAGGCTTCCTGTTCGACATGGGGCCCAGCTGGTACTGGATGCCCGATGTGTTCGAATCCTATTTCGCCCGGTTTGGAAAAAAAACAGCTGATTACTATCAGCTGGTCCGCCTTGACCCCTCCTACCGCATCTTTTTCGGCAAGAACGACATAATGAATGTGCCTGCCGGCGTGGAAGAACTTTGCCAGATGTTTGAGCACTACGAACAGGGTAGCAGCCCGAACCTGCGCAAGTTCCTCGCCGAGGCACGGTATAAATACGAGGTGGGCATGGGCGAATTCGTCCAAAAACCCAGCCTGTCCATCTGGGAATTCGCTGACCTCCGCATCCTGAAAAGCCTCTTCCGGCTCCAGATGTTCAGCTCCCTGTCCGACCACGTGGGCGGGCTCTTCAAAAACCGGCAGCTGATACAACTGCTGGAATTCCCCGTCCTTTTCCTGGGCGCCACACCTGAAAAAACGCCGGCCCTTTACAGCATGATGAACTATGCCGACCTGGAACTGGGAACCTGGTATCCCCTCGGCGGCATGGCCCGCATCATCGAAGGCATGGTTTCACTGGCCACCGACATGGGCGTGAAGATTGAAACCGGACAGGAGGTGAAGCAAATCTATGTCTCCGACGGACGCGCCACCAAGGTAGAAACACGGCAGGGTACCTTTGCCGCGGACGTGGTGGTCGGCAGCGCTGATTATCACCATGTCGAGCAGCAATTGCTCGAGAAAAAATACAGGCAGTACAGCGAGAAGTACTGGAACACGCGCGTCATGGCGCCATCTTCCTTGCTTTTCTACCTGGGGGTCAACAAAAGGCTGAAAAACCTGCTGCACCACAACCTGTTTTTCGACAGGGACTTCCGCCAGCACGCCGTTGAGATTTACGAGCAGCCGTCCTGGCCCTCCGATCCTCTCTTCTATGTCTGCGCGCCTTCCGTTACGGACAGCAGCGTTGCTCCCGAGGGTTGCGAGAACCTGTTTGTCTTGATTCCGCTGGCCCCCGGCCTGGAGGACAATCCGGAGATGCGGGAGAAATACTACCAGATTGTCATGGATCGCCTGGAAGACCTCACCGGCCAGGAAGTTCGTCCCCATGTGGTTTACAAGCGCTCCTATGCGCACAAGGACTTCATGTCGGACTACCACGCTTTC
>JBEAYO010000172.1:0-7146 GCA_041159285.1 Bacteroidota bacterium
GTCCCTCCGCCGCCCTTTCCGGGAGTCAAACGGCACCGGTGGAACGAATTTTAAAAGCGGCCCGGGTCTTTTGAAACAGGCTCCTTCCAGAAAGAGTGCCTCGCAAGATGATCTCATGAGACAGGCTCGAGTCCTTCTCTGGAGTTAAGCGGCACCGTCGGAATGGATGCTCGGGTCATTTGAGACAGCCTCCTGCCGGTGAATGCCCCTTGCGCAGATTCGACCCGCTCAGGAATAACCCTGAGGGCAACACGACATCCAACACCTTCAACCAAAAGCAACAAACAATGAAACAAATTCAATATCATCTAAACAAAAACCTGCTGCTAATCGTCTCATTTACCACAATGGCACTGGCAGCCTGCAACCAAAAAAATACACAAAACAACAACATGCCCTCCATATACGATCAAATGGCCCTGGCCACACCGCCAAGGGCTGAAAAACAAGCCCGCGAACTTACCGAACACGGCCACACCCGCATCGATAACTACTACTGGCTCAACCAACGCGAAGACCCTCGAGTGATCGCCTACCTCGAGGCGGAAAACCGATACGCTGATACCGTCATGATGAAACTGGCGCGACTCAGAGAGGAACTCTTCAACGAGATCAAAGGCCGCATCAAGGAAAAAGATGAGTCCGTGCCCCAGCTCGACAACGGCTACTGGTACTACTCCCGATTCGGTGAAGGGCAGGAATACCCCGTTTACTGCCGCAAAAAGGGCAGCCTCGACGCACCCGAGGAGGTCATGCTCAACGTCAATGAACTGGCCAAGGGACACGACTACTACAGCGCCGCCGGACTGGAAGTGAGCCCGGATAACAAGTGGCTGGCCTATGGCGAGGACACCGTCAGCCGCCGGATCTACACCATCCGCTTTAAAAACCTCGAGACAGGCGAAACCATCGAGGAATCTATCCCCGGCACGGACGGCAGCATCGTTTGGGCCAACGACAGCAGGACGGTCTTCTACGGCGTCAAGGATGAAACCCTCCGCGTCTTCAAGATCTTCCGCCGGAAACTGGGCAGCAAGGGACAGGAGGATGCCCTCGTCTTCCACGAGAAGGACGCCACCTTCGACCTCGGCATCGGCAAGACGAAGTCTAAAAAGTTCCTGCTCATCACGTCCGTCCAAACCCTCTCCCAGGAGTTCCGCTACCTCGATGCCAACACGCCCGAGGGGCAGTGGACCGTCTTCCAGCCCCGGGAGCGCAACCTTGAGTACAGCGTGGACCACGCCGGCGACAGGTGGTACATACGCACCAACCTCGGCGCCCGCAATTTTCGCCTCATGAGCGCAGCGGAGGGCATGACGGGCAAGGACAGCTGGCAGGAGGTCATCCCTCACCGGGAGGATGTGTTTTTCGAGGGCATGGAACTGTTCAAGCACCACATGGTCCTGCTGGAGCGCATCAAAGGCATCGTGAACGTGCGAGTCCGCAACACGGCCACCGGCGAGGACCACTACATCAACTTCGGGGAAGACGCCTACGTGGCCTACACCTCCAACAATCCTACCTACGAAACCGGCGTCGTGCGCCTGAGTTACCAGTCGCTCACCACGCCGTCCACGGTATATGATTACGACATGTCCGGCCGGCAGCTCAAGCAGCTGAAGCAGCAGGAGGTACTGGGTGGTTTCGACCGCAACAACTACGTCTCGGAGCGGGTGTATGCCACTGCCCGCGATGGCGCCAAGGTGCCTGTGTCCATCGTTTACCGCAAAGGATTTAAAAAGGACGGAACCCAACCGCTCCTGCTCTATGCTTACGGCTCCTATGGCTACAGCATGGATCCCAGCTTCAACTCCGCGCGCCTTAGCCTGCTCGACCGAGGTTTTGCCTACGCCATTGCCCATATCAGGGGAGGGCAGGAGATGGGCCGCCAGTGGTACGAGGATGGCAAACTGCTTAAGAAGAAGAACACCTTCACGGATTTCATTGACTGCGCCGAGTATCTGGCGGCAGAGAAATATGCCGACAAGTCCAGGCTCTTTGCCATGGGAGGCAGTGCTGGTGGCCTGCTGATGGGCGCCGTTGTCAACATACGCCCGGACCTCTTCCGCGGCGTGATTGCCGCCGTCCCCTTTGTTGACGTGGTGACCACTATGCTCGATGAAAGCATCCCGCTCACCACCTTTGAATGGGACGAGTGGGGGGATCCCCGCAAGAAGGAGTACTATGATTACATGCTGAGTTATTCTCCCTACGATAATGTGGAGGCGAAGGATTACCCCGCCATGCTGGTGACCACGGGCCTGCACGATTCGCAGGTGCAGTACTGGGAGCCGGCAAAGTGGGTGGCAAAGCTGCGGGAGATGAAGACGGACGAGCAGCCGCTGCTAATGCATACGAACATGGATGCCGGCCACGGCGGGCAATCGGGCCGCTTCCGCGCCTACCGAGAGATTGCCATGGAGTACGCATTTTTGTTGGATTTGGCAAAGGGGTGATGAGTTATGAGTTATGAGTTATGAGTGATAGGTTATGGGTGAAAGGACAGTAAAATATAAGTCATTTGCTTTTGCGCTGAGGGTAGTAAAGCTCTATCAGTATTTGACGGAGAGCAAAAAAGAGTATGTGCTGAGTAAACAACTTTTGAGAAGTGGGACGGCCATAGGAGCCCTTGTAAGAGAGGCGGAGCACGGGGAGAGCAAAGCGGATTTCATCCACAAAATGGCGATTGCACAAAAGGAAGCAAATGAAACAGCGTACTGGATTGAATTGCTTTTTCAGTCAAATTACCTTGATGAGGCTTCCTATCAATCCATCATTCAGGATTGCCGGAGAAATCAGGAAAATGCTGGCTTCTATCATCATCTCCGCCAAAAAGAACGCAAGTTCAACATAACTTATAAAGTATCTGTTTAACACCCTTTGTGGATGCCGCCGGCCGCGGGGAAGGTTTTTTTTAGGGCGCGGGGTGCAGCCCCGCGCCCTTTCCTGGAGTCCAGCGGCATCTGCAAGGGGTCTGAACTTTTACTTTTAAAGTATTGGTTTAAACACTTAAAAATTTGCTTAACAATGTGTTACGGAGTACTTCGGACTTCAAGAGGCGCTTTGCTAAGTTCTTTCTAGAAATCAGGTACCAGGGATTAAAGTTTTCTCTGTCGACCATCCCCTCTAAAACTCTACCACCCCTCACCACTCACCCCTCACAACTCATAACTCATAACTCACAACTCACAACTCATAACTCATAACTCATAACTCATAACTCATAACTCACAACTCTGCAGCCTGCAGAAAACTCCTCGAACCACGAAGTAGCATCCTCCACCCCAGCAATATGTCCATAATTGCAGACATATTCATTCTTGTCGGGCATGTATTCGTAATCCCTGGCCCACTGTTCGTGGTGTTCACACAGCTCCCGGATAGCCCGCACCAGCAGGTGCGCCTCCTCGTCCGTCATAGTGGGGTGGACGGATAGCCGCATCCAGCCCGGCTTGGACAGGAGTTCACCTTGCAGCACCTTGCCCAGGATCTGCTGCGACTTTTCCCTGGAGAAGTCCAGCAGGTAGTGGCCGTAGGTGCCGGCGCAGGAACAGCCTCCGCGCAGCTGGATGCCGTAGCGGTCGTTCAGCATCTTGACACCCAGGTTGAAGTGCAGCCCGTCGATGTAGAAGCTGACAATGCCGAGGCGATCGCGCACATTATCGGCCAGGATGTGCAGGGAGGGAATGCCGCTGAGGCCATCCCAGATGATATTCATCAGTTCATGCTCGCGGCTCAGGATGTTGTCCACGCCCATTTCCTCTTTCAGCAGCATGCACAAGGCCACTTTGATGGTTTGGAGGAAAGCCGGCGTGCCGCCGTCCTCGCGTTCCTCGATTTGGTCGTGGTAACGGTGCTCCCCCCATGGGTTAGTCCATTCCACCGTGCCGCCACCCGGGCAGTCGGGCACCTTGTTGGAATACAGCTTGGGGTCGAAAATCAGGATGCCCGTGGTCCCGGGTCCGCCCAGGAACTTGTGGGGAGAGAAGTAGATGGCGTCGAGGCATTCCAGCTCATCGGCCGGGCACATGTTGATGTCAATGTAGGGCGCACTGCAGGCGAAGTCCACGAAGCAGAGGCCGCCGGCTTCGTGCATCATGCTCGCCACCTGGTGGTAAGGGGTTCGGATGCCGGTGACGTTTGAGCAGGAAGTGATGGCCGCAATCTTGGTCTTGCGGTGCCGGTAGCGCTGCAGCAGTGCCGCCAGGTTGTCCAGGCTGACCAGCCCCTGGCTGTCCGGCTGGATGACTTCCACCTGGGCGATGGTCTCCAGCCAGGAGGTTTGGTTGGAGTGGTGCTCCATGTGGCTGACAAAGACGATGGGGATGTCCTCTTGCGGCACCGAGACCAGGTGGCTGAAGCGTTCGTGGACCTTGAGGCCTAGAATGCGCTGGAACTTGTTGACCACGCCGGTCATGCCGCTGTTGGAGGAGATGAGGACGTGTTCCGGTCGTGCGCCGGTGAGGCGCTTGATAGTGTTTTTCGCCTCGTGGTATGCCCGGGTCATGGTGGAGCCGGTGACGGTCGTCTCTGTATGCGTGTTGCCGACCAGCGGCCCCGCTTTCCAGGTGATGAAGTTCTCGATGGGCTGGTAGAGGCGCCCGCTGGCGGTCCAGTCGGCATAGAGGATGTGCTTCTCGCCGTAGGGTGTGGCAAAGGACTGGTCTATGCCGATGATCTGGTCTCTGAAAGGGCGGAAATAGTGTTCGAGCATGGTTGTCATGATAAGTGGACTTGGGTTTGTGTCAAATGCCGCTTTGATTCCGTGCGCCGAGTGCCCTCTGCGGACATACGGCCGGCGTAGCCTGTAAGATTAGGCGAACCCTTGAACAGCCAGCATATAGCCGCAGCAGGTTCCTGACAAATTTAAGGCAATCTCAGCAAACAGCCCTTAAATTTTAGATTTTTTGAAAAATTCAGACCCGGCCGCTGAAATTAGAAAATGCCTTTTTCTTGACTGTATTTTATATAGCGTTTATTCAATTGAGAAGTTATCCTACATTTGTGAATCTAAGATTGAATATGAATAGGCTTTCATATCAGGGTCAAATCGTTTTACGCCGATGCGCTTATCTAAACAATGCTTGTCTTTCCTAATCCTTGCTTTCCTGTGCCCAAACAGGAACCACGCTCAGTTATTAGACACCAGTCTTATTCAATTTCACGCCAGCCCCTATTTCTTCAATGTGATAAAAGCGGCTGACGGTCAGATTTACGCTGGCACTTCGGACGGGATCCTGCAACTCCGGGGATTCGAAATGAAGCACGTGGATGACAGGGAAGGCTACCTGACCCTGGATGCGAACGGCATATTGGCAATAGACACCAATGGCATCCAATACCATGACCAGCGGGAGTATCTCCACCTCCTGCCATTCCCCAGTGAATCGCGGGTAGAGTACCATGCCGGCGACAAGGATTTTTTCTACATCGCCGCCGGCGGCAAGATGCACATCTACAAGATTCTCCCCTATGCGTACCGGTACAGGAATCAAAGTGTCCGGACGATATCACCCAATTTCGTGGGTACTTACTCAGGCGTTTACTACAAGGGCAAGCGGTTGTCTTTCCCCTCCTTCACCGATGGCTACATCCGGGAATACCACGGCAAAGCTTTCGTTTGCTACAGCTGGCTGGCCATTTACAAAATGGGGAAAGCAGACACGTTGCCGGCAAATTCCTTCATTCCACAGCCCGAGGGTTTTGATTACCGCCAAGTCAGGGATCTTCGCTACTCATTACCTTTCAACCGCTACTTCGTGTCCACCATCACCCAGCTGGGCAGTATAGACACCGCCCTGACCCGGGCATCGACCTTGTTTACCGTGCAGCACCCCGAAGAGGATGTCGTCCTGTTGGGCGACGACCGTAAATCCTTCCTCTTTGCAGCCGGGAATCGGCTCTTCCGCTGCATTGGAGATGAGATTCAGACCATCGTGGAACTGCCGGAGGCAATCAAGGATGGAATCCCAACGCATCTGAGTCATTATCTCCTGACCAGCAAGGCCCTTTATGCGTACCGCTCGAATGAGAAACTGGAGAAACTGGTGGAACTTCAGAACGCCCACACCCTGCTGCTGTTGCCGGGGTCAGAGTTGGTCATAGGCACGGACAATGGCCTCTACCGCTACAACATCGTCTCCCGAATGCTTACAGTCCTGATCAATGGGGTGGAATTCAACCGGAGGGCCCTCCACCTCCAGGAAGGCCTGTTGTATGCCGGGGCTGTCAACGGCCTCTACGTCCTTGATATAAAGACCCTGGATGACATTGTTGCCAGCGCCAAAGAGAGTCCTGAAGGATACCAGCTTCCGACATACTTCAAGCTCATTCTGGCCGCACTCAGTTTGCTGAGCATACTGCTGGCCCATTTCTGGTGGCGTACAAGAAATAAGGTGGCTCAGCTGGTGGAGGAATCCAGCCTGAGCATAGAGGTGCAGAAGGAGGAAGTCATCCTGCCGGACAAAGTCCAAATCGAGGATTTTGTCCGGGAGCACATCAAATTGGTGACCCTGAAAGCTATTCAGGTACACTTCAACATCAGTGCCCGCGTGCTGTACACCATTCTGGAACCTGAAAAACCCGGCGCCATTATCCAGCGCATCCGATTGGAACGGGTGCGGGAGCTAAAGAAGGAGGGGATGGGTGCAAAGGAAATCGCGGAAGAATCTGGCTTGAGCGAGTCTTACGTGCGTCAAATATGGAGTGAAAAGGATTGAGGGCCCGGACCTCCATTCTTCAAAGCAAGTGTCTTTTCCAGTAGTCTCTGCCGGGGAAGGGTCCGCATTGTAGTTTTTTAAAAATAAAAAAGCCTGCAAATCAAAGACTTGCAGGCTTGAGCGCCTCCTCAAGGACTTGAACCTTGGACCTACGGATTAACAGTCCGCCGCTCTAACCAGCTGAGCTAAGGAGGCTTCCATGTTTCATTCGATTCTCTATCAGAACGAATCGCTTTCAAAGCGGACGCAAATGTATGACAGTTTTTATTATTTGCGCAAGAGGTTGTGCAATTTTTTTTAATTTTTTTTTCAGCTGCCTTGTGTCAAAATTGCAGCGTGCTTCAAATGGGCGCATTCTTTCTTGTAACTGTGCAGCCACGCTTGCAGATGCCGCTGGCCTCCCGGAAAGGGCGCGGGGCGCAGCCCC
>JBEAYO010000173.1:0-7130 GCA_041159285.1 Bacteroidota bacterium
AGGCACGCCTGTGATTGCATAGGCCGTAACGCCGCCGCCGATGTTCTGGATCTCGCGCGAGAGCGTGAGGGATTCCTCCTCGTAAATCACCGAGGAGATGCTGCCGCCCAGCCAGCGCAGGACGTTGCGGTCCACGAAGAACTCCCAGTCCTCATGGCCGAACTTGTTGCCTGCCATGTCCTTTACCGAGTCCACCTCCACGCGGAGGATTTCATTCTCTATGAATTTGTTGGGAACATTAGGCACGATGACGATCTTGTTCTCATTACAAGTCACCAGGGCATCCACCAGCTCGCCGTTGCGCGTGTTGTAAAGGCCTACATTATTGTTGCTGAAGAAATCCGCCTGAATCAGCAGGTCGCAGCGGATAGGCTCCGTGAAGGTGATGCTGATCTCGTCGCCAATGGACAGCACCCCGTCCGCCGGCTCAGGCGTGCCAAAGGTCTCCGGCGGCGTGCGCTCGATGCGGCCCTTGATGATGTGGGAGATGCCCGGGTTCAGGGCTCCGCTGTAGCACTGGGTGATGGCGCGGATCTCGTAAAGTCCGTCCTGCAGCCCCTGGTGGTTCCAGGGCACAATGGTAAACACGGCCCCCAGGTCGGCAGCAGCGATCTCGGCGATGTTGATCCAGGCCCCGTCGCCCACCGTGCGGCGGTACTGCACGCGAATCAGCTCGAGATCAGGATCGGCCTTGTCGTATTCCGCCAGGGAAATATTCAGGATGTTGCCGCTGGCCGGCGTCACCACCCAACCCTCCAGCGGGAAGGATACATTGACCGGGCTGCAGGGCTCCAGGAAGTACACGTCGAACGCCAGCTCCTCGTTGAAGCCCGCCGGCACATCAATGCCAAGGGCATCTGCCCGCTCCGACTCGCAATCGGAGGCAAAGCCGACCGCCAAATCCTGGTATTCAAAGGCTTGTGGCCCGCGGGCGACGGTCATGGTGACCTCCACGCTTTCCCCGTAGGGAACGCCCACGCCGAGGGAAGATTCCCCGTTGAACAGGATAGAGGCGCCGTTCGGATTGCTCTCCTGCAGGGCCTGCAAGGTATAGGATTTGGGTTCCTCCGACTGGCTGGTGTTGCCCAGTGTCAGCTTGAAGACCGCCACGTCGTTCATGGGTACGTTGACTGCCACCTGTTTGTCGGCGGCCAGGTCCACGCCCTCCCGGGGCTGGGTATTGGGCTCGTGCGGACATTGGGTCTGGCCGCTCACCAGTTCGAACACCGGGGTGCCATAGGCCCTGTCCCTCTTCACGTTGACGGTGAAGTTGTCGCCGATATCGTCGTCTGCCAGGCTATAGCCCACGGTCCTGCTGGAGGTATTGGTAGAGCTGGAGGAACTGGTCTTCTCTGTGGTCCAGCTCATCTCCAGACCTGCCGTGAGGCCAAGGCCGTTCACCGTCAAACCAAATTCAGTGACGAAGCCAGCCGAAAAGGACTGGGTCCAGGAATTGGTAACCGACTTGGTCACCTCGGTGGATTCTGATTCCTCATAGACCACCCCGGCATCGAAGGATATGTTCTTTGAAAAGACGGCTTCCTCCTTCAACTTCTTGTTGTAGTCAATGATACCCTGCCATCGCTGCGCGCTGGACGTGTCACCGATCAGCAGGAGGTCCGGGATGACGTTGTTCACAATCTGCCACTCCGAATAGATGAAAGTAGTGGCGAAGCCCTTCGGGAAGACGTAGAGGCCCTTGTCCAGCACGAATGCGCAGTTGGCGGTATCGAACAGCAGCTCGTCTGTGATGCCGAAGAGGAAGTTCATCGCGCCGCCCATGTACACGTCCCCTCCCATGTCACTGCCCACATTGTATTGGTCGGTGCCGGTGGAGATGACCTTGGTGGTGGTTAGGCAAGTCTCCATGGATTTGGAGGTATAGGCAGTGGTACTGCCACCCAGGGTGACGCCCAGATCGGCCGTCACATCTACCTGCAACGAGGTGGCAAAGAAGGGCGTACCCATCTCGGACTCAATGTCAGGGCCCAGGTGGGCAGTCACATTGGAAGCTGCATCAAATACGTCCGCGAATTCGAAGGTCCAGTCCTGACAGGTCGTCTCGCCGGATTCCATGAAGGCAAAGCTACCATCGCCAGGAGGGTCGTGCAGAATCAGCGTCGGCAGCGCCGGTGCCGTGGAGGTGAAGGAAGTCTGCCGAGGCCGCCGGCCCAGCACCACGGCGGTGAGCACCTCCGTGGCCTGCTCGTCGTGCGCCTCTGCCGTCACCTGCAGGGTCTTGAGGTGAGGTGGCACGATGTTCGGCGCATCCGCCTTGAAGCTGTGTATGAAGGAGCCGGTGGTCATGAGGGTGTCAAACTGGTACAGTCCGGCGATGTCGTTGTTGATGGTGAGCAGGGCAGTATCCACGTAGCAGCGGCCGCCCTCGTAGTCTTCATACACCCGGATGGTAGTCTTAACTGTTTGAAGCATCTCCAGCATGGGATCGCCGCAGGTGTTCACAGGCAAGGGGGTCAGCTGGACGTTGGGCGGGGCAAAATAGATGAAATCGGTGGTGTCGTTCTGGAACCGAAGATCCAGCGTGGTGCCACCCTGTAGCTGGAAATAATTGTACAGCACCGGGTCGGAATGCTCGACCACGGCGACAGTGACAGAGTCCGGTGGCACGTCGAAAAAAGTAAACCTGCCGTTGGCAACGGTCAGCTGCAGCACTTTTTCATAACAACCGTTGAGGGTGGCCACCTTGACCTTGACAATGCTGCCAGCCGGGATGACCGATTTGCGGCAATAGCCGCCGGCAAGCTGGCCGTGGACGCTGCGCTTGGTCTGGTTGCGAAACAGGATGCCGGCCACCGGCGTGGAGACGCTCGGCAGGGTCCAGAAGCCGGGGCTGAAGTTGTGCTGCTCAAACTTGGGCGTGAGAACATAGGTCTTGCCCGGCTCCACATCCACGACGAAGCGGCCGTCCTCATCCGTGAACACCGGGGGCGAGTAGGATTGTCCATTCACCAGGATCTCCACCTGTTTTTGAAAACAGGCGGTTCCTTCAAAGCGCACGTAGCCGGAGATCGGAATGGTGCTCATGTCGGTGAAATCCACTCCGTCCACGCCGGGAGAGTTCGGGTTGAGGGTGACCAGGCGGGTATTCGGGTTAAAGTCATGCGGTATTTCATCGTTTATCCTGGCAATAATGGACCAGGAGGCCTGCTGTATGGCTCCCTCGCCGGAAAAAGCAGGTCCGTCATCCCTGACAACCGCTCCCCCACCCTCGTTGAAAGCGAAGCGGGAGCGCAGGCTCAGCCGGCCAGGGTCGGCGCCGGTATTGACATCGGCCTGGATCTCGTCCAGGCTGAGCAGGTTGTCGAAGAAGGCGACCTCGTCAACAAGTCCGGTGAAGTAGTCCGTATGGGTAGCGGGGCCGTTTGCCCGGGCCCCTACCTTCCAGGGAAGGCCGGTCCAGTCTCCTGCCACGCCGCTAAAGGTATGCGTGCCGAGGAGGCTACCGTTTTTATATACACTGGCGGTGAGGCTGCCGCCTTGTTGTTCCAGGTTGACAGCCAGTTGGTGGAACTGCATGTCGAGAGTGCCGAAGGTGTGGGACACCCCTTCGACGACCAGGTCCAGGTTCTCGTTGTTCAGGCACAGGACAAGTTTATTGTTGCCCGCCGCATCCGCCTTGCTCAGGATGGCCTGGTTGCTGCCGAAATCAAAGGCCTTCAGGGTCAAAGAAATGGCTGCCGAGTCAGCAAGGTCGAAGTCGGTCAGGTTGACATAGGACTGGAGGACCTTGCTGAATTCCAGGCTGTAGTTCTTGTAAAATTTTTTGGAGGGCCTGGCGGTGAAGAGTTGGCTGGATTGATAGTTGACCCCTTCGACGGCATAGTAGCCGTCCACATTGGTGATGCCGGCGTTTTTCACGCCGCTGTTGTCGGCGCTGAAGCTGGCTCCGAAGAGCTCTGCGTGCATGGCGTTGGTGGAAATGTCGAACACGCGGGAGCCGAGGCCTTCATCGAACTTCCAATAGGCCGAAAGCCCGGGCGTGTTTTTCGAGACCGTGACGTCTTTGGTCAGGATGAGCTCCGATTGCGTCAGCATGCGCCGGTAGATGCGGACATCATCCAGTTTCCCGTGCAGGAAGCCGGTTTTATCCCGGCGGCTGCCGATGTTGAACAAGGCAGGTTGCCGGGTCATGGTCGCGGTCATGCTCTCCACCAATTCGCCATCTATGTAGAGCAGCAGCACGCCGCCGCCGTAGGAGAGCGCCACATGGTGCCAGCCATCCGGATTATTGGTAAATTCGTAGGTGATCTCATGGGGACTGCCGTCGCCCACACCCACCACCACACCCTTTCCCTGGGAGGAAGGCGTGGTGTGGATCCACCAGTTCCTCGCCAGGTCGCTGCCCAAATCGAGGATGCCGTCGCGGTTGTAGCCGTTGTCAATTTTCACCCAGACGGAGCTGGTAAGCCGGTCGGTCGGCAAGGAGTCGCTGTGGGAGATACAGAGGTAGTCGCCATCGCCGTCAAAAGCCAGGGATTTGCCCACGGTAGGCGTCAGCGTCACCACGGCTCCCTCCACCGGATTGCCGGAAAAGGTGGTGACCTGGCCGACAATCAGGCCATTGGGGTTTACAAAGCCAACCTTGACATCGGAGTCGCCTGTTCCGAACTCGTTGACCCCCTGCACGCTATACTGATAGAATTCACCAGCGAACACATTGAAATCAATAAATTGGCGGGAGTTGACGCTGGCCGTTGCCAGATAGGCGCCGTTGCGCTTGATGACAAAGCCGTCAGTCGGCTGTGAGCTGAGCGGATCCATGGTCCAGGATAACAGCACGCGGTCAGGGAAATCACCTTGCGAGACCTGCAGCACAGGCGACTGCGGCGGCAGCAGCAACTGGCTCCAGAGGCCATTTTGCAGGATGACGTCCGGGGAAACACCACCGCCCACTAAGGGCTGTCCGTAGGTAAGGTTGGCTTTGTGGTTCAGGCTGAAGGCATTGGTAGCACTCCCGTAGTTGACATTCAGGGTGCTGTACACGATGGGAAGGCCTTCGGTGGGGTTGCATTCCTGTTCAACCTGGGCCTGCAGCAGGCTGGATAGCAGCAACGACAGCAGCAGCAGTATCTTTGTTTTCATATTAGTTTTTTTATAAAAAAACATGTAACTGTTGGGCACCTCTTGCAGATTTCGCTGGCCTCCCGGAAAAGGCGCGGGGCGCCGCCGACCGTCCCTTCCGGAAGGCCAACAGCATCCCCAAGGGGTGCCAGGCAGTTACAAAAACATTTAAAAGAAGTCAGGGCAGTTCTCGTCCCTCCTTGCCAGGAAATAAAAAACCAGGCACGTGCCCCGGCCTGGAGCAGCACTTAGAATTTGATGATGTAATTCACGCTGACGTTTCTGGGCCTGGTCTCCGAATCGCCGCCGCCGTTGATGCTGACGGTGTGGCTGTGAGCGCCTGCGCTGCCGGTGATGGCATCATCGCCAGGGCCCGAGGGGGCAGGCACGCCTGATACGCGGTCTGTAAAGGAGTCGGTATGGTAATGGGAAGTTCCCGGATCTGACACCGACCGCTTGATCGTGTGAGTGTGGGCGCCGGTGGAGTTGGTCGTGCCGGTGAATGCGGTAGTCGGCAGCTTCGTGGTGCTGGCCTGGGAGCTTCCCAGCGTTCTTGCGGGGTCCACGCCACGGCCGCTGTCCAGACCGCGGAGGAACTCCCCGCGCAGGTCGGGCAAATTGAAGTCGGTGCTGACGCTGGCGCCGCTGCCGCTGCTGCCGTTGCCCCATGTAGTACCCAGGACACTGAAGAGCTCCGGATACTGTGCGGAAGAAAGCGCCTGTCCTCTGCAATGGAGCCATCCGGCGGGGGCGGTGGTACCGGCGAAGGGCATGATGGAGCCCGGCGGGCATCCATTTCCTGACCGCTCGACGTAGAGGGTGTAAGGCGCGTAGGAGAGTTCCGAGCGGGGCAGCAGTTCGAAGCCATCGATGATGACACCTACGAACAGCGGCTGGCTGAAGTGGCCCGAGTTCAGCGGATTGACGCTGCCAAGCATGTGGCTGTACACCCCGCCTTTTACTGACACATCGGCTTCTTCCTCCCAGACGGCTGTGCCGCCTGTGGCCGACGTGAAGAGTTTGAAGGTGATGGCCTGTATCCCATTGGGAATGGCAGCGCCTTCGGAATTTTTCAGTGTGCCTTGCACGCTGATGCGCGGTGCATTTTGGGCGGAAAGGGAGTTATAATAAAAGAACAGCAAGAGCAGACATAGCAATAGATTTGAAGGTCTCATAGTACAGAAGTTTGGCAATTAAAGAGAATTGTTAAATTCAAAACTGTTTACTTGCATACCGCAGGTATGCAGGCACAAATGACTGTCACCAGTTGTGTGAAGGGAAAATTTCGAGGATGTGTGAGGAGAGGAAGTGTACTCAGGTTTTCGATGGCTCTCGAACAGAGAAGCCCAAAAAGCCTAAGCAGATATTCTGCCAAAAATGTTTTTTTTAGATTTTCAATGCAGAATTAGAAGAATTTTCGTAAGAATGTGCGCAGATGGCGCTGCCCGTCTTTTTAAAGGAAGCTATCTCAAAAAACCAAACATTCCTTTAGCTTTTTTCCCGGTGCCGATCAGCGCACGGAATGGGCTATAATAGACAGCGCCCAGCGGATTTGTATCCGCCGGGCGCCTGGGTCTCCTTCAGCCAAGGATTGGCTTTCATCATCCGCCGAAAGAGATTTTTTTTTGCAAAACTGTCTCAAAAGACTCGGTGCGCTTTTGAAATTCGTTCCACCGGTGCTGCTTAGCCCCCGGAAAGGGCGTTTGGCGGGGCTTCGCCCCGCGCGCCTTTTGGGAGAAGTCGCCTCACCAAGGGATCTATGGAGACAGGCTCTATTTCACGAGAGGAAACCTCATCGAGGGGTCTATTGAGACAGCCTCTATTTTTGAGACAGGCTAAAAACCTCCTTTCCGGTCTCGGAGGCTGTCTCAAAAGACCATTGGCGGCTGACGCCGCCAAAAAATATTTTGAATGAATGCCCATTTTTTTGATTTTGCAAAGCAAAATCAAAAAAATGGGCATTCATTCATTATTTTCTTTCGCCGCCGCAGGCGGCGAAAGTCTTTTGATACAGCCTCTTTCTGGCAGTCAATCGGCACTAGTGGAAC
>JBEAYO010000174.1:0-7072 GCA_041159285.1 Bacteroidota bacterium
TTTTAAAAATCCCCTCAATGTAGGGAAACTCGACAAAAGCAAAAAAAACGTGGGCACTGGCCTGGTGGGAGCTCCTGAATGCGGCGATGTAATGCGCCTGCAGATAGAAGTGGACGAAGCCACGGGACGCATACAGGATGCTAAGTTCAAGACCTTCGGCTGCGGATCCGCCATCGCATCTTCCTCACTTGCCACGGAATGGCTGAAGGGAAAGAGCATTGATGAGGCGCTGTCCATCGACAACATGGACATCGTGGAGGAACTCGCTTTGCCTCCCGTTAAAATCCACTGCTCCGTTCTGGCAGAGGACGCCATCAAGGCGGCAATTGCTGATTACAAGCAAAAAAATGAAAGCGCCGTGGAGTCTGCACAGACTGCCTGAGGCCATAAATTCATTTGATTATGTTGTTCGTAGCTGACAGTGCAAAGTCTAAAATCCTGGAAATCCGTGAGAAGCAGCAGCTTTCTGACGATTACTTCATCAGGGTCAGTGTCACCAGTGGTGGCTGTTCTGGGTTGTCTTATTCCATGGATTTCGACAACGAATCGCAACCGAACGACCAGATTTTCGAGGACAATGGGACCAAAGTAGTGACTGACTTGAAGAGTTTTTTATATCTCTTCAACTCCACGCTGGAATTTTCAGGAGGATTGAACGGCAAGGGATTTTATTTTAACAATCCCAATGCCGCCAGAACATGTGGTTGTGGGGAAAGTTTTGCCGTCTGATCCGCTCAAACAGCGATCCCCGAAAATCAGCAACATGTGTAAAGTAGGTAATTTTTCATAACTTTGAATTCAGCTCCAATGATTCTTCATTGGGGCTTTTTTTTTAAAAATTACTACTTTCACGGGCATGCAGAGAATCCTTATCATACAGACAGCCTTCCTGGGAGATGTCATACTGGCCACTGCTGTGCTGGAAAAGCTACATGCTCGCTTCCCGGAGGCCCGCATTGATTTCCTGCTGAGGAAGGGGAATGAGAGCATTTTCCAGGGCCACCCCTTTCTGCATGAAGTGCTGGTCTGGGACAAAAAGGTCAGGCGCTGGGCCGGGATTTGGCAACTGGCAAAACAGATCAAAAGCAATGATTACGATTTGGTAGTCAACCTGCAGCGATACTTTTCTAGCGGTTTGCTCACTGTCCTTTCAGGGGCTCGGATGACCAGTGGATTTAACAAAAATCCGCTGTCTTTCCGCTTCAGCCACTGCGCCCCGCATCGCTACAGCTCCGGAGATCAATTCATCCACGAGATTGAAAGAAACGATGCGCTCATCTCCCAAATAGCTGGCAATCATATATTTAAACCTAAAATATACCCTCCAAAAGACAAGCTGGCGCAGTATGAAGAAAAGGGAAACGGCTACATCACCATATCGCCAGCTTCTGTCTGGTTCACCAAGCAACTGCCTGTTGACAAGTGGGTAGAATTCATCGACAGGGTAGGGGAGTCCACTGCTATCTATCTCCTGGGGGGCAAGGAGGATGCAGGGCGCTGCGACAAGATCATCCGGGAGTCCAAGCGCGGAAACATCACCAACCTGGCAGGAAAATTATCCATCCTGGAGTCGGCAGCTGCCATGGCAGGCGCGGCTATGAACTACACCAATGATTCAGCCCCCCTGCACCTGGCATCAGCCCTGAACGCCCCGGTCGTCGGTGTGTTTTGTTCTACCGTACCATCCTTCGGATTCACACCGCTGTCAGATGCAGCCCACATAGCAGAAACTGCTGAAAAACTGTCCTGCAGACCCTGCGGGATCCATGGAAAAAAATCCTGCCCGGAGGGACATTTCCGCTGTTCCCGGATAGATGTGGACCAACTCTTGGCAAAATTGCCGCAATGAATTAACTTCACAGCCAAAACTAAAACCAGGTAACACATGTCAAAATACATCCTCGCCCTCGACCAGGGCACTACGAGCTCACGCGCTATTCTATTCGACCAATCCGGAGCCATCAAGGCCGTTGCACAACAGGAGTTCACCCAATACTATCCCCAGCCGGGCTGGGTGGAGCACAATCCGGCAGAGATCTGGCAGACCCAGCTGCGCGTAGCCCAGGATGTTCTGAAAAACAACCAGGTGAACCCCAGGGACATTGCCGCCATCGGCATCACCAATCAGCGAGAGACCACGGTGGTTTGGAATAAAATCACGGGGGAACCGGTGCACAACGCCATCGTCTGGCAGGACAGGCGCACTGCCGGCATCTGCGACCAGCTGAAAGCCCGCGGGCTGGAGGCTCATGTCAAGTCAGGGACAGGCCTGGTCATAGACGCCTACTTTTCCGGAACGAAGGTAAAATGGATCCTAGACAACGTATCAGGAGCCAGGAAGGAGGCTGAAAAAGGCAATCTGTTATTCGGCACCATCGACACCTGGCTGATCTGGAAGCTCACTGGCGGGCGCGTTCACGTCACCGATTATTCCAATGCCAGCAGAACGATGCTCTACAACATCCGCAGCTTGCAATGGGATCAAAAAATGCTTTCGGAGCTTGATATTCCCGAGCAGCTGCTGCCCGAGGTTCGCCCCTCCAGCGAGATCTACGGAGAAACGCAGGCCGAGTTTTTCGGCGCAGGCATCCCGGTGGCAGGAGTGGCAGGGGACCAGCAGGCGGCTCTTTTCGGCCAGGCCTGTCACAGTCACGGCATGGCAAAGAACACCTATGGCACGGGATGTTTCATGCTCATGAATACCGGTGACAAGCCCGTGCAGTCCAAATCAGGCTTGCTGACCACCATCGCCTGGGGACTTGGCGGGGAAGTGCACTATGCCCTGGAAGGCAGCGTGTTCATAGCCGGTGCCGCCATACAGTGGCTGCGAGACGGATTAAAACTGATAGATGACGCCAGGGATTCAGAGTATTTTGCATCCAAGGTGCCTGATACAGGCGGGGTTTACGTGGTTCCGGCTTTTGCAGGCCTGGGGGCCCCGCATTGGGACATGTACGCCAGGGGTGGCATCCTTGGCTTGACACGGGGAACCACCATTCCCCACATTGTGCGAGCAACCCTGGAATCATTGGCCTACCAAACAAAAGATGTGTTGTCAGCGATGGAAAAGGACGCAGACCTACCCCTGAAATCGCTTCGCGTAGATGGAGGCGCCTGTGCCAATAATTTCCTCATGCAATTCCAGGCTGACATATTGAACGTCCCGGTTGATCGCCCAAAGATCATAGAGACCACTGCGCTCGGGGCAGCCTATCTGGCGGGATTAGCCACCGGATTTTGGACCAAATCGGATTTGCAGGGCAACTGGCAGGCTGATCGCAGTTTCCATCCCGCCATGGGTGAGGAGCAGCGCAGGCAGTTGTACCACGGCTGGGAAAAAGCGCTGGATCGCTGCAGGGACTGGGAGGAAAAAAGTTAGCGGAACTCTGAAGCACCACAGGTTTGCAAAACGTAAATTTGGAATAATAACTTCATTACATTCTGCAAGTTTACTCCTTGGAAAAAGAAAATGGCATAAATTTGTACTATCGTAAAACGATATCCCGTTAGTACTGTTAATGACAAAAAACTATTCCATTTACATGACAGCAACCAAGCTATCACTTGCCCTCATGGCCGTAATACTGCCGATCACCTTTTCATTCTCCCAATCCTCCGGCGGCCAACAATCAGTTCAGGGCGCCGCTGATGAATCTGAGCTATTGGAAATCAATGGGGCTAACTGGACTTTTTATCTCGACAAAGAGGATAAAAAATGCTACATAGATTTTGAGACCATCAGTGTGAACCTCACCGAAATAGAGGTCAAAACCACCGAAGGCAAGCTAATCCTTAGAGAGAACTTGTCCGATTTGCCGGTAGATGCCATTTACGAATTGGATATGAAGGAATGGGACCCAGGTAAGTACCAGGTGGAACTAAAGACCTACACGGGAGTGATTCGCAGGGAATTAGAAGTGGAATCAACACCGTAAATAACTCGCAGCAATAACTTTCTTACCAATTAAATCTGCAGAGTTTTGTCCGAAGCAGCCTATCCTTCAAAGTGCAATGACAGCGTGAAGGTTCTTGAAAGCACTTTGTCAATGATGCTGGATTCCTTCAGGTTTTTATCGAAAATCAGTATATTGTTCAGACCGTGAGAGTACTTGATTTCCGGGGAGAAAATGAAGTATGGAAGGAATATCTGAATACCTGATCCAATTTCAAATGCAAAGTCATTCGGCGCTATTTTCACCAGCGCATCGGCCTGGTTGGACCTGGAGTCGCTGGCCACATCAAAAGAATATTTCACGCCGGCGATGACAAAGAGCCTCATATCATTGTAGGGTGCCGACTTGTAGCGCGCGTGAAAAGGCATCTCCACGAAAACCGACTCGAACCTGCGGGCGAAAGGACGGCGGTCTGTGTTCGAGGGAGCGTAGTTGATGTTGCGCTCTGCGAAAGAGAGGGTGGGCAGAAAGCGGACATCGAAGTAGTCGCCAATCTTCAGGTTTGTAACAATACCCAGGTTGAAGCCTGGCCCCGTCACTGATTCCACCAGGCGAATGCTGTCGCTTTTGATGAACTCCCTGGATTGAAAAACTTTGAAATTAGAGGAATTATAGGCCAGGGTGATTCCAAAATAGTAGGGTTTCTGGTCGAAATCCAGGAAATTGTAGTTTCCCTTCGAGGATTGGGCCATGGCGGCGCCAGCTAATAGCATACAGCTCGAAAAAAGGAGGAAACAACTGAAAATGCCACTATTATTAAATCTTAAAATATTCATTTTCAATTACTTATATTTTTTAAAAAAATAAGGACCAGTCCGGGCGGAGTAGGGGAGGGGCCGCATCACTTATACGCAGAATACAAGGTACAGATTCCCAAAGTAAAACGTTGAAAAGAAATATTTTTATATCCCACATTGCTTAAAATTGAGGCCATTTGCTCACCTTCCGGGAAAGCCTGGACAGACTCATAGAGGTAGGAATAAGCCTTGGGGTCTTTGGAGGTCAGTCGGCCGATGAGCGGAAGCACATGCCGGAAGTACGAGTTGTAGAGCTGTTTGAAGGGGAACACAGCGGGCTTGGAGAATTCCAGGACAGCCAGACTGCCGCCCGGGCGCAGGACGCGTTGCATTTCCAGGAGTCCTTTGCTGAGGTCCTCGAAGTTCCTGACGCCGAAGGCAACGGTGACAGCATCGAAGGAATCATCCGGGAAGGCGATATTTTCGCTGTCACCTGACAGCAGCGTGATGCGCTTGTCGAGTTTTTTTCCAGCCAGTTTTTTTCTGCCGACTTCCAGCATTTCGTTTGAAATGTCAATGCCAGTTATGCGGGCGGTCGGAAACTGACGGGCAGCCTCGATGGCGAGGTCTGCCGTCCCGGTCGCCACGTCGAGGATTTCAGCGGGGGGATTTTGGCGGAGGCTCGCGATGGTTTTGCGGCGCCAGTAAAGGTCCACGCCAAGCGAGAGGAAATGGTTGAGAAAGTCATACCAAGGTGCGATGTTGTCGAACATCCCGGAGACTTGTTTTTTCTTGCTGTCCAGTTGGTTGTAAGGCTTTACTTCGCCTGGAGATAGTTGCTGCATGTTCTGCCGAGTGAATTATTTGTTGCAAAGGTAATGCGTTTTGGTACGGCGCTGTTTGAAAAGAGGGTAAAATTTAGGTGTCTGCAATTCTACTTAACATAATATATATTATAAGCAATTTCACGGAGTAATCTTTTAATCCATTCAATCCGTGATCAAAAATTAATTGCATAAAAAGCATTGGCTTTTGAAATGATATGTTTTACTTTGTAATTGTCTGGCATACACGCTGGTAATATTATCATTTCATTTTAAAACACTCTCTATCATGGCATTTGAAATTTACACAAGCGAAAAAACCGGCAAATACTATTTCCGGCTCAAGGCAACCAACGGACAAGTCATTCTGCAGAGCGAGGACTACGCGTCCAAGGCCAGCGCGGAAAACGGCGTCAGGTCTGTCATCGAGAACACCAAGGACGGCGACGGCCGCTTCGAGCGCCGGGAAGCCTCCAACGGCGACGTTTATTTCGTCCTGAAAGCCGGCAACAGCCAGATCATCGGACAGAGCGAAATGTACAAGAGCACGGCATCTATGGAGAACGGCATCCAGTCCGTGATCAAGAATGCGCAGGAAGGCAGCATCAAGGATCTCACCTGAGCGGAACCTGCCGGAAAAACCGCCCGGCAAGGCTTGAAGGGCTTTGCCGGGCGTTCCTCTACCCTGCCACGAAGCCATTTTTTCCTGCTCAACAGCAAGCGGGGATTTCTTTATTCCTTCTCCTCCCCTACCCTTTTTTAATTTGCCTCCTTAGTAATTGAATATCAGGATATTATATCTCTTTTCAACATGCGGGTATTACCAACTATCTATTGTTTTCAAATATATTTTCTTGGTGCGAATTCTTTGAATGAGTAATTCGCCGTAAACAATATTAACACCGGGAAGGCCGCTAAAGATGTTGCTCCCAGTCCTGCAAGGGCTACTTGACTGCCAGGTTTTTTTGCCTTCTTACTCTTGGAAAAAAAATAGGCCCAGGTCTGCACCCAGGGCCTCCTTTTTTTTAAAGCCGAATAAGTTTTTGCAACCAAACAAAAAAAATTCCGGACACTTTCCTATCTTCAGTCCCAAAAACATCTGCCGATGAAAATAAATCACACCCTCCTGCTCCTGCTCTCCGGACTGATCCTGAGCACCCTGCTCGTATCATGCGCTGATGTGGAACCCGTCAAAGCATGCATGACGGGGAAACAATACGGCTTTTTTTACGGATTGCTGCATGGCTTCATCACCCCCATCAGTTTTGTGGCCAGTCTGCTCGATGACACCGTGGCCGTCTATGCTGTCAACAATACTGGCGGCTGGTATGACCTTGGCTTCCTGCTCGGATCCAGCGGCTGGGGATTTTTAGCTGGAAACAGGTCGAAGTAGCCGTTGCATCGTTGCTCATCGGTAATTCAGATTTTAGTCCAGGAATAGGTTTTTGAAGCAGTGATCTTTATGTTTGCCGATGGAAATGTCCGATACCGGGAGTGAGCTTTTGTTTGTTGCAGCCCTTTTTTGAATAAGGGCGCGGGGCTGCGCCCCGCGTCTTAC
>JBEAYO010000175.1:0-7056 GCA_041159285.1 Bacteroidota bacterium
ATCTTTTCCAGCGCCTTGGCTGAAAATCTGAAGAAAATGAAAAGGGAAACGGCAAGTAAAACCAAAGTGTAAATCCAGTCGAAAGTGAACAAACTCCAGTTTATGTCATTGCCGTAAAGCAACAATTCACGTGTGTTGTAGATGATTCCCGCAAGCGGAGTCAGGTAGGCCAGGATTTCTGTCTGGGATCCCACGCTGGGATCTATTGCATAAAATACACCGCTCAGCCAAAGTATCATCAGTTTTGCCATATCCCAAAAATGGACGATGTCGCGCATGAAGATTTGAATAGTTGAAAGCAGAATCTGAATGGAGAAGGAAAAAACAAGCAGGTTGGCAAGAAGCAAAGGGGTAATCAACAGGGAGAGACTATGGAATTTACCGCCAGTGAAGAAACTGATGAACAAATAAACCACGAAGTTGAAGGCAAACGCAAAAAAGGTGCTGAGGGTGGCAGCGTAGTAGATGTCGAGTTTATCTATTCTGATATTCTCCAAAACATGGCGCTTGCCGCGAATAATGTTAAGACCCAAAGAGCTGTTTTCCGTGAAAAACATGTCAATCAGCAAACCAAGGAAAAGAAAAAGCGCAAAATTTTCTTGTTTGCTGCTGAAAACCATTGTGAAGACCAGGTAGTAAACGACAATCTGGAAGGCAGGATTTATCAAAGCCCAAAACACGCCCAGGAAAGAACCATAGTAACGCTTCAAAAAATCAGTTTTGGCCATTACCCAAATCCGCTCCAGGCGGTTGTTTTCAGGCAGCGTCTCCAAAATCGGTTTGAAAAGAGTGTTCAGCATTTTTTTAATGTTTAGTTTTCCTACGCTGCCAAGGAGGCCTTGGTTTCATTTTTCTTAAAGAATCCATGGCAGCTAAACAATTCTCCCCAATCTTTCAGCAATTTGCAACAAATTCAGATTTTGAATCGTCATATAAGCAGTAAAGCCGACGCTGATTTTCTGCTGGGCAGTTTTACCCCTCTGGCAGAATGCTTGCCGACAGCCGACTGTTACACGTAATTTTGTCAAAAAACACAATCCACTGTAAGTACGACACGAACCATGCATACAAATTTCGAAATATATCAATGGCTGGTTCCGGTTATTAGCATCCTCTATCTCAGCAGGACAGTT
This sequence comes from Bacteroidota bacterium, assembly GCA_041159285.1. Classification (GTDB taxonomy): domain Bacteria; phylum Bacteroidota; class Bacteroidia; order Chitinophagales; family Saprospiraceae; genus UBA6168. The sequence continues at coordinate 1,134 of JBEAYO010000175.1, forward strand.
CTCCAGATGATGAAGAACAAGAGGAGCGTATCCTCTGGTTTGATCTGGATAATCTTCTGGTTGACTATCACTGTGCTTGCAGTGATACCCAATCCGGTTTCTTTCAAAATTGCTACCCTGATGGGATTCAAGAGCAACATCAACGCCATCATTTTCGTGGCGCTGGGTTGGCTATTCCTGCTGGTCTTTTACCTGTCATCCTCCATTGACAGGGTGGAGCGTCAAATAACCATCCTGGTCAGAAAAATAGCCATATCGGAGTCTGAAAAACCAGATTCCCTAAATTATACTGCCGGATTTGATTCGAGCCCGGCAACGGTCGAAGCCGTTTCAACCAAACCCAAACCAGAGCGCCGAAAGTCCAGGTATTTAAAGGCCGGAAGAAAAAACCTGGCCTTGCGTTCTTCTGCTTCTCTCCGTCGGAAAACTTAAAATTTCCACGCCGCATGGCCAAGTCTTTGAAAATTCTCTTCGTCCTCGAAAACTTTTACCCCAACATTGGCGGGGTTGAAACCTTGTTCAAGAACTTAAATGACCATCTCAATCGTCAAGGCATCCAGACCCTGGTGCTCACTAACCGGCTTTCAGCAGAGCATCCCTTCCTGGAACAGAGCGGCGGAAGCCAAATCTACCGCTACCGGTTCATGAACCGCTACCTCTTTACAGCACTGGCCTTTCTGCCTGTCTTGAAACTTGCACGCAACTGCGACCTGGTTCACACCACCTCCTACAATGCTGCCCTTCCTGCCCTGTTGGGAGCAAAACTCACCAACAAGAAGGTAGTTGTAACCTTTCACGAGGTCTGGGGTAAATTATGGTTCGAGCTGCCGCACCTGTCATTCCTGTCCAAAATGTTGCATTTCCTGTTTGAATGGTTCCTGCTGAAACTCCCGTTTGACCAATTCGTGGCGGTCTCGGAATTCACAGCCAGGAGGCTAATGGAAAATGGGGTGCCAGTTCACAAGATAAAGGTGGTTTACAACGGGATTGACTACGGCGAATTCAACGACGCAGCAAATAGTGTGGGAAGTGATTTGATAAAGCCTGATTCGAAAAAAGATGCATTCATCTACACCTATTTCGGCAGACTTGGAATTTCTAAAGGGCTCGATGTCCTGCTGGGAGCGGCTGCCGCGCTTCAAAAAGAAATTCCTGACAGCAAACTTAAACTAATTTTGCCATTGACGCCAACTTCATTTTTAAGTAGGATAAAAAAACAGATCCAGGAACTCGGGCTCCAGCTTCACACAGAATTACTGCACGAACTACCCTTCGATAGGTTGAAGTCAGAACTGCTGGCATCCGACTGCGTGGTGATTCCCTCCTACAGCGAGGGATTTTGCTTTGCTGCCGCTGAGTGCGCGGCCCTGGGAGTTCCTGTTGTTTCCTCCGGAAGAGGTGCCCTCAGGGAAGTTGTCTCCGGAAGCTTCCTTCACCTATCTCAACTCGATGCGAATTCCCTGGCCTCAGCCCTGACCAAAGCCAGCAAAGGCGAGTGGGAACAGACACCATTGAAGAAATTTGAATTGGGTAAAACGCTGGAAAGCTACTTATCTCTCTACCGTGACCTGACAACTGTCCGGTTGGAAAAAATGGATTGATTTATGCGAATAGCCATCCTGGCCGACGCGCTGGATTTTCAGAACGCCGGAATTCACTACTATCTGAAAGGACTGCTGTCGGCAATCTCGGCAGACCTTCAAGGCCACGAAGTGATGTTGGTGAGGCCCGGCGGAGCTGACAAGTTCCCTGAGTTCCGGGAATTGACGGTACCCGGCGACCGCTGGACCACACCAAGGGGGCTTGTGCGCGTGTTACACGAAATCCCGGCGCTGCTGAAAAAAGAAAAGGTAGAGGTGGTAATAGAACCTGCTCACTTCGGGCCATTCAATCTCCCGCCTGAGATGAGGCGCATTACGATTATTCACGACCTGACTCCCGTAATTCTTCCTGAATACCATCCCTTTTACAGTAACCTCGCACACCGCTTGTTGCTGCCAGGAATCCTGCGCAAGGCGGACCAGATAATTGTCAATTCAGAGAATACCGGACGGGATTTGACGGGTCGCTTTCCTTTCGTCAGCGGCAAGGTGACGAAGGTAAGCCCGGCAAGAGACAATGCTTTTCACCCCCGCAAGAACTCGAAGGTCCTTCAAAAATATGGCATTTCATCTCCCTACATACTCACAGTCGGAACCATAGAACCCCGCAAGAATCTGAATCTGATGCTCAAGGCTTTTGAAAAGATCCGACTGTCTCTTCAACTACCGATCGAGTGGGTAATAGCGGGTGGGCCCGGCTGGAAGAACAACTCGTTTTACGAAGCCCTGGAAAAATCACCTGCTAAGAAAGACGTGAGGATCACTGGTTATGCGGAGCGGGCGGATTTGCCGGCACTCTACAGCTCCTGTGAGGTCTTTGCTTACCCTTCCCACTACGAAGGATTTGGACTTCCGGCGCTGGAGGCAATGGCTTGCAGTGCGCCTGTGCTTTTATCAGGCTCTTCCTCAATGCCGGAGGTGGGCGGAGAAGCAGCGCTTTACTTCAATCCCGGCGCTGGATCGGCTGAATTGGAAGTATTGCTTGCTGAGTTGCTGAACGATACACAGCAAAAGTCATCGCTGAGTCAAAAATCGCTCGAACGAGCAGCCACATTCTCCCCCGAAATTACCCGCGGACAATTCTTCCAGGCTATATCAAAATCCACGAATTGAACATGAAACGCTTATCTTGTTTTTTCAAAAAGGCTCCTTTCCTCTACTTTGCAATGATTGTCGCCTATTTCCTTCTGGTTGTCCTTCCCCACGAGCTCATCGGAAAATGGCTGGCTACTTCCCTGGATGAAAAACTGGGGCGCGAGAAATACAATCAACTTGTACTGTTCCTGGCTTTTGTTGCACTCGCAACATTTGCAACTAAGTTTTGGGTTAATGTCAAGTCAGACGCTCGGGCAAACAAGGGCACCATTGCATTCTTGCTTTTCACCCTTGCAATAATTGCAGTGGCGTTCAACTACCTGGTGGTCGTCAATATCGAGGTCATCCACTTGTTCCAGTACGCCCTCCTCGCCATACTGCTGTTTCCGGCTGTGGGAAGTTATGGAGCCACCATTGGCTGGGCCACACTGTTGGGAGCTGCTGATGAGGCCTGGCAGCACTTCTACCTGGCTCCTTTGAAATCAAACTACTATGACTTCAACGATATTCTGCTGGATCTGCTGGGGGCTGCCCTTGGTCTTATCATAATCAAATCGTCGTTTAAAAACCTTGAAATCCAAACCGAAAGGGCAGGAACTGCCATGTCTGCCTTGCTGCTCACCACAGGTGTGCTTGCGCTCCTGCTGCCAGTGGCTTTCGCTGCAGGACTTATTCACTATTATACACCGGAAAAAGAAGCGATCTGCCGATGGGTGATTATAAGGGCACCTCAGACCTCCTTCTGGACTACGGTTCACCCAAACGTAACTTTTCATGTCATGCAGCCCATGGAAGGCCTGATTGTCCTCAGCATGCTCTTACTCTACTATCAAGGCCTTGACAATCAGGTCAATATCGCTCAAAAATCACAGGGCGTTTGAGCAGGACGTGCCTGACAAATCGCTTGATGTCAAACCAGAGAAAGAAATCCATCTTTGCCAGGATGGAATACCAGGGGATGGTAGAATGCCGGCTGTGAAATGCCTGCCTTGCCTTGAGAATCGTTTTCCGCTCTTTGGTGATCGTCAGGAATATCGCCCTGGACATCAATTTCAAGAAACGAATTCTCAGGAAGAGCACATCTATCACCAGGACGGCTCCGTATTTGAAGACTAAAAATGGAAGGGAAATCAAGAGGGCAGGGGAGGGCATGAGTTTGAAATAGCTGTAGAAGATGTTCAGCTGAATCTTTACCAGATAATCAAAATTCATGATTTTTCCGACCGAACGGCTTACTTTGTGAAAAACCACTGCCTGTGGTTCAAAAATGCTCTTGTATCCGGTCAGGATGGCTCGCAGGCCCAATTCTGCATCCTCGTAGCCCGTCTCGAAATACTCGTCGAAAAGCCCTGTCGATCTGAGCATCTCGACTGAATAAAGAGTGGCTCCGGCGCAACTTCCCATGTTTTCCACCCGCTCGTTGTATAGCCTGATTGGCTGGCCGCTTCCAAGGGGTATGATTTCAGCAGTGTTCAACATCAAGTGACCTGCATTGTCCATCAGCGAGCGATTGTAGTAATTGACCATTTTGCTCGATACCATGCCGGCACCGGTCTGTTCTGCACACATCACCAATTTCTCCAGCCATTCGGGAGTTGCCCAGGTGTCGTTGTTCAGGAGGGCCACAAATTTATAAGGACTGCCGGGTGCAATCACCACCTCGAGAAGCTGGTTGTTGCCCTTGGTGAAACCCAGATTCTCCGCATTGAATATCAACCGGACATCTTTCCTGTCACCAAAATGCTGGTTCAATTGTCTGACGTTTTCTGCATCCGACCCGTTGTCCAGCAGGATGATTTCCAGGTTTGGATAAGTCTGTGCCTCGAGAGCTCGCATGCACTCCAGGGTGTCTTCAATTCCATTCCAATTGAGAACAATTACAGGAATTTTTGTTTTTTCCATGTTTCTGTTTGATGTTTGCAAATCAGGATTTCAACTGCCTCTTCCTTGCCGATGGAACTTGTTCGTATCTGCAGGAGTAAGCTTTTTTCTGATTTTCAATAATATGCCCCCTCATTTTTGGAACATTAGCGAATTGAATTTTATTTTTACCCCGAAATTTTAAAATTGATTCCATCAGTCGAACTCACACACTAAAATCAAAGACGTCCAAGCCGCGTTGTCCAGGCCCTGGAATTGTTTCTTTGACTCTTACGCTAAAAAATTCTTTTGTTTACAGTAACCTGGCCATCTTTTTATGCGTTGAATACAATCGCCAGTGATATTTTTAAAATCGATTCATTGGAGGATTTATTTTTTCCAACCTTTAGGACTTACTGATTGCAGGAACCCCTCTAGTCAACCGAAATCAACCTAAAACCTCATCATTTTTCACCTACAAGCAACTAATCCAATGAAAATCATCAGTCAGATTTTCACAATATTGTTCATAACTTTCTGGGTCTTATTTCTCTTCGTAGACTACTGGGATAAACATCCTGCGTACTCCCTGGCCATCGAGTATTTCGAGTACAGCGGCCTAATTGTCTTCCTGCTGGCAGGCGGAGCCATTTTTACCTGGGCCGGCAATCAAGTTAAAAAAAGGAAGAAACCGCTGCGGGCATTGAACGGACTATCACTGGGTGCACTTTTTCTAATCATGGCTATCACCAGCGCAGGTTTTGGTTACAATAAAATTGACGCTTCCGGATTCAGTGGCGTCAATGCTGCCCATGCCCTGGTACTCATCGGCGGAAACCTGCTTGCCCTGTTCCTGGTTGTGATGCTCGCCTACGCACTTGGTAGTTTCATCAATGAAAAATTCCACCTTCCTTCCAAAACCAGCATGGATTCCGGACTGCTTGCCATTTGCAGCGGAATCTTCGGGATAACGGCAATAGCATTTTTGCTCGGTGCTGTATCTATGTTGCATTCCTTTGTGCTGATACCAGTCTTCATTATACTGTTGGTTCTCCTCCGAAGACAGGCGCTCCACTTTATCAAAATAAGTTGCTGGTCAGCCCTGCACCTGGACAAAAATCTAAACGCACTGGGACTTTTCAGCTTTTTTCTGCTGCTTTTTCTCACAGCGTTGAACTTCGCAGCTGTCAATGTGCCGATGCCAGCAGGTTTTGACGCCCTGACACTCTATGCCAATCTTCCGACGCTCATTGCAGACCGGCATGGGCTTGTCGAGGGCTTCCAGCCCTACAACTGGTCAATTTTTATGTCGCTGGGACTGACGCTTTTCAACTCGGTGGAAGTAAGCTTTGGCTTGTCATGGCTGG
>JBEAYO010000176.1:0-7036 GCA_041159285.1 Bacteroidota bacterium
CGCCCCTTTTGCGAAAAAGCGTATCACCAAAGAGTCCTTTGAGAAAGCCCGGCAAATCACTCTGCCCGATTCCCTCTATATCACCATGATGCTGACATTTGTCAACCATCCAATTGATGCACATCAGCGGAAAGCAACCAGAATAGGTGCAAGTTTGCAGTGAATCTTAAAATTATTGACTATGATTACTCAAACAAAAGCGCCGCATGTGGGAGATTTGCATTTCGAGAACAAGCTCTGGCTGAACGAATTGAATTTCGCTGCAGATGAATTAAAAATCTTCGAAGGCTATCTGGAAGAGCTTGTCAGGCGAGGTGGAGGAAGAAACATGATGGCCCAGGTGGAGCAGTACCAGAACCAGTTCATCCGCGAGAAGGAAGTCATCGACATGATGAAGCACGATATTAACCGCCACGAACATAAACTGGTGGAATTTACCAGGCGGCATCCCGTGACTTTCGACTTGTACGAGATGGAGGACCACGATGGGATTCGGGAGGCCATGGAGCGCTTCCGCAAAATCTTCAACGAGTTAAAGGCCAATTTCTTCCTATTCCACCAAAACTGGAGGACCTCACAGGCTTGAAGTGCCGACCAGGGCGCTCTGACCTGAAATCGGTTGTCGTGACCACACCGGGATATCCAACTGCTCGCCGGACAGGCGAAGCCTGCCTCAAAATGCCCTGCCATCCGTTACGACGATGCCAATCGGTTCCTGCCCAGGGCGAGGCTGTCTCAGAAGACTCGGTGCGGTTTTAAAATTCATTCCACCAGTGCTCCAAGTACTGACAGCACTCAGAGTGCTGTCAGTACTGCTGACAACACCGCCCCAAGAGACTGTCTCAAAAGCCCCGGCAATTCATTCCGCCGGTGCTGATTGTTCCTCGGAAAGGGCGATCGGCCGGACTGTGGCCTGCCAATCGCCCTAAAATCCCCCTTCCGCCCCGGTTTGACTTAGTCAAACCGGGGCGGAAGTGGGATTTTAGGCGCGTGGGACGAAGCCCTGCGCGCCCATTTCAGAAAGGGGCCTCGCTAATGGAACTTTTGAGACAGCCTCAGTCTTTTAAGACAGGCTCGCCCGGAAATCATCCTCCCCCACCCTGCCATGAATGTCAAAATATTAGTATCAAAAGGAGCAAACTTTCCAAAGTCGTGTTATTTTTAAGCTGCCTTGCAACAACTTGCAACCGGCGCTCCTGTCAGTTGAACTGACAAGTCCCGGGAGTGAGGAAAAACAGCTCGTCAATGACCCGGACAGCGCACAGGCGCACGCTCCCGGTCTCAAACCTGGCCGATGGCTACAGGAACTGAAAACCTGGCGCCGTAGCCAAACCTTGGGAATCATCATGAATTTCGAAAACAAACACGTACTCATCACCGGCGGCAGCCGTGGCATCGGTGCCGCCACCGCCAGGGCTTTTGCCGCCCTTGGCGCCAGGGTTTGCATCAATTTCAGGCAAAACAGAGCGGCGGCAGACGAGTTGCTTGAACAACTTCCCGGCAGCGACCACTTCGCCGTGAAAGCAGACATCTCCAGCCCAGATGCGGTGCGACACCTCATGGAGGCCGTCATCACCGAATTCTCCCGCCTGGATATTGTCGTCAACAACGCAGGGGTGTATCTGCCACACCCCCTGGCAGCCACAGACTACGAGGATTGGCAGCGGATATGGAAACAGACCCTGGACTTGAACCTGACCGGGGTCGCCAATGTGTGCTATTGGGCGGGAAAACAAATGATCAGACAAGAAACCGGGGGACACATTGTCAATGTTTCTTCGCGGGGGGCCTTCAGGGGAGAACCTTTTCACACAGCCTACGGGGCAAGCAAGGCCGGCCTCAATGCTCTGACGCAGTCGCTCGCACAGGAACTCGGCCAGCACCGGATTTTTGTCAGCGCGGTGGCACCTGGATTTGTGGACACGGAAATGACGCGCGGCCTGTTGGAAGGGACGCAAGGAGAGATCATCAGCAACCAAAGCCCGTTGGGACGGGTGGCGAGGGCAGAGGAAGTGGCGAATGCCATCCTTTTTCTGGCCTCGGAAGGGGCTGCTTTTTCAACTGGTGCCATCCTGGATATCAACGGTGCCTCTTATCTGCGCAGCTGATCATATAAAACCGAGCTTTGCATTTCCGCTGCAGGACGGCGCTACCTTTCGCCTTAATTGAGAGGAGATGAAGCCGACATGACTTCCTCGATTTCAGCTACCTGGATGTCGAGGTGGGAGGCGTCCAGGACGCATTCTCCACGACGGATCAGCAGGATTTGCGGGGACTCGTGGTGAACGCTGAAGTGTTCGGCGACATAATTGGAGACCGGCCTGAATGCTATCAAATCCAGCAAATAGGGCTCCAGCTCCTCCGCAGAGAAGTTCCAGGCGCTTTCAAGCCGCATTTTCGCCAGCGAGCTGATACTGCAGCGGGTGGAGTGCTTGAAGATGAGGCAATACCTTTGTCCTGATTGCGCTATGATGTCTTCTACCTCTTCGATTCGGGACAACGACTTCCAGTTCATGGTGGGTGGTAGCGGGGCTCGGTTAGCGAACTGACTGGATGGCAGCCTTGAAATTGTTCGGGCAGCCGTAGCCTTTGTTGCAGGAGGCGAAGGAAGCAGCCAGTACAGCGATTGCCGCGAGGAGGATGGCGTGTTTAAGGATGTTCTTTTTCATGTTAATTGAATTGTAAAATTTTTGAACTTTAAGACTTGGCCAGTAGCTCGGTTCATTGTTTTTTGCAACAATTTCTTCGATTTTGGCGATATACGAGAATTAACAGATTTTTGTTCAAAACTGTTGACACCTCTCTGCTGAAAACGAAAGAAAAATGCCATTTATTTTAGCGCTAAAGATAAATTTGCATAAACGCCGCAAAGGGCCGGCACCAGCCCTGTCTGCGAGCAAAACCCCGCAGCCTTTTTCAGTACATCACTTTGCCATAAATCACCCGTCATGAAAAACAAAGCACCGCTGCCATTTAAAAAACTCCTGGTCGCCAACCGGGGAGAAATCGCCATCCGCATCTTCCGGGCAGCTACGGAGCTGGACATCCGGACTGTGGCCATCTATACCTATGAAGACAGGTATTCCCTCCACCGGCTGAAGGCCGACGAAGCCTATCAAATAGGAGCTGAAAACGACCCCCTTAAACCCTATCTCGACATAGAGGAAATCATCCGGGTAGCAGTCAAGCACGGTGTGGACGCCATCCACCCAGGCTACGGCTTCCTGTCTGAAAACGTGACCTTTGCCCGCCGCTGCGCCGAGGCCAACATCACCTTCATCGGCCCCAGGCCAACCGTCATGGAAGCACTGGGCGACAAGGTAAGTGCTAAAAACGTGGCCAAGAGCGCCGGCGTCCCCATGATTCCGGGCAGCTCCGACTTCGAGGGCGAAGATGAAGTTGCCCAATGGGCCGCCAGGATCGGCTACCCCGTCATTCTCAAGGCGGCAGCCGGCGGCGGAGGCCGCGGCATGAGGGTCTGCCGCTCGGAGGCGGAACTGCGCCGCAACTTCGCAAGGAGGCCCTGAATGCCTTCGGCGACGACACCGTCTTCCTGGAAAAGTTTATCGAAAACCCCAAGCACATCGAGGTGCAAATACTGGGGGATAACCACGGCAACATCGTCCACCTGTTTGAACGCGACTGCTCCATCCAGCGCAGGTTCCAAAAAGTGGTTGAAATCGCCCCCTCTCTCAACCTAAGCCAGCAAACAAGGCAAAAACTTTACGACTACGCCCTGCAAATCGCCCGTTCGGTCACCTACAACAACGCCGGAACCGTGGAGTTCCTGGTTGACGCAGACGAAAATCCCTATTTCATCGAAGTCAACCCCCGCATCCAGGTAGAACACACGGTGACCGAGGAAGTCACCGGCGTGGATATCGTACGCGCCCAGATTCTAATCGCACAGGGCCATCGCCTCGACCATGCCCGCCTTCGCATCGGCCGGCAAAAAGACATCGAATGTCAGGGCTTCGCCATCCAATGCCGCGTGACCACTGAGCGGCCGGCGCAGCAGTTCCAGCCGGACTACGGCACCATCATCGCCTACCGAAGCCCTGCCGGCTTCGGCATCAGGCTGGATGGCGGCAATGCTTACGCCGGCTCCCAGATCTCTCCCTACTTCGACAGCCTTCTCGTAAAGGTCACTGCCTGGGGCCGCACCTTCAAAGGCGCTTCCGAGCGACTTTACAGGGCACTGCTTGAATTCAGGGTCAGGGGGGTGGAAACCAACATCGGATTCCTGGAAAACCTCATCCGGCATCCTGATTTCCAATCGGGCAAGGCCACGGTGAATTTCATAGCCGAACATCCGGAATTGCTGCTGATGCCCGTCCGAAAAGACCGCGGAACCAAAATCCTGCGCTTCCTGGCCAACGTCATCGTCAATGGCAACCCGGATGTGCCCAATGGAAAGGTGCTGAGCCGCGAGCGGCCCGCTTTCCGCAAACCGGTCGTCCCGGGCCGCGATGTGGCTGTCAGACCGGTCATGGCCGAACCCTATGACACGTTTTCCCTCAAGAAACCGCTGCCCCAGCAGAAGAGCGGCGAATTCCCGCTTCCAGGTACCAGGCAGAAACTGGAGAAGCTCGGACCCGAGAAATTCGCAGCCTGGCTGAAGCGGGAGCGCCCCATCCACTACACAGACACTACCCTTCGCGATGCCCACCAGTCGCTGCTGGCCACCCGCCTTCGCACTTACGATATGATGCAGGTGGCGGAAAAATATGCCATTGCCCATGGGCACCAGCTCTTCAGCATGGAAGTCTGGGGAGGTGCCACCTTCGATGTCGCCCTGCGCTTTCTACACGAATGCCCCTGGCAACGCCTGCGCCTGCTGCGGGAGGCCATCCCCAACACCCTGCTGCAGATGCTCATCAGGGGTACCAATGCCGTGGGCTATACCGCCTACCCCGACAACCTGATCGAGAAATTCATAGAAACGGCCGCCACCGAGGGAATTGACCTGTTCCGGATTTTCGACAGCCTGAACAACGTCGCCGCCATGGAAACTAGCATCCGCACCGTGCGGGAAAGGACCACGGCCATCGCAGAGGCCTGCATCTGCTACACTGGCGACATTCTCGATCCCCAGCGGCCCAAGTACCACCTGGGATACTACCTCGACCTCGCCCGAAGGCTGGAAGACACCGGCGCGCACATCCTGGCCATCAAGGATATGGCGGGACTGCTCAGGCCCCGGTCTGCTGCTGTGCTGATCCGGGAACTCAGGAAACACATCAGCATCCCCATCCACCTCCACACCCACGACACCCCGGGCATTCAGGCTGCCAGCTACCTGGAAGCCATCAACGCCGGCGTTGACGTCGTGGACGTGGCCCTGGCGAGCATGTCGGGGCTGACCTCCCAGCCCAATTTCAACTCCATGGTGGCAGCCATGCAGGGGCATCAGCGGGAAAACCCGTTAGACCTCCGCAGCCTGAATGCCTTCTCCAACTACTGGGAGGCGGTTCGGGAAATGTACTTCCCCTTCGAGAGCGAACTGAGGGCTGGCACAGCCGAGGTGTACGACCACGAGATCCCCGGCGGGCAATACACCAACCTCAGGCCCCAGGCGCGCTCCCTGGGTCTTGAACACCAGTTTGACAAGATCAAGGAAAACTACCGCCACGCCAACTTCCTCCTGGGCGACATCGTGAAGGTGACCCCCAGCTCCAAGGTCGTGGGCGACCTGGCCATGTTCATGACCGCCAACGACCTGAGCCCCGAAGACTTAATGGAACGGGGGAAGCTCCTTTCCTTCCCTGAAAGCGTAAAATCTCTCCTGCGCGGCGAGTTGGGACAGGTGGAAGGGGGCTTTCCCAGTGATATCACAGCGGTGGTGTTGAAGGGCGAGCAGCCCATGGAGGGACCTGCGAACGCCGGAATGGCTCCGGTGGACTTCGACCGTGAGTTCGACGAGTTCCAGGCAAAGTTCGGCCAGGGCGTCACGCTAAAGGATTTTCTTTCCTATAAATTGTATCCTAAAGTCTTCGGGGAATACCATGCGCACCAGGATGAATTCGGTGATGTGGGCAGGCTGCCGACGGTGACTTTCTTTTACGGCCTGAAACCCAATGAGGAGGTACTGATTGAGATTGCTGAGGGAAAAACGCTGCTGGTGACTTTTCTGAACATGACGGAACCTGATGAAGCTGGCGACCGCATTATTTTCTTCCGATACAATGGCACCACGCGCTCCATCAAGGTAAAGGACAACAGCGTAAAGCCCACTGTCGTGCGCAACAGGAAGGCCTTGCATCCCGGGGAAATTGCCGCCCCCTTGCAGGGCAACCTGGGCCAGTTGCTGGTGAAAGTGGGCGACAGGGTGACCGTGAACCAGCCGCTGTTCACCATCGAAGCCATGAAGATGGAAAGCACGGTGGTGTCCCAGCTGGAAGGCACGGTGCTGCAAATTTACCTGGGAGAAAAAACAATGGTAGAACAAGGGGACGCCGTGATGGAGGTGGCATGATATTTTATTTTCATTCATCCATGCGGGGTTTTACCTCCAATCAATTACATATTTATTTGAAAATCAAATTAATGAATTTTTGCTGTTGAACACTTGTTCGGCAGTTTGGCGGGCACCGAGTCATCCACCGCCTTTTGTAATCATCCAACAACTTATAAAAATGAAAAAACCGGTAATTATTTTCACGCTGGCCCTGGGTGGCCTTTACTTGTCGTCTTGCATGAGCGACTCCTGTGATATCGAGGGTACCTGGAAAGCAACTTCCACAGATGTCCAGAGCTCCAAATTTTCTCCCACCATTGTCGAGATGACGAAGGCGGAGATTCTGAACACATCCTATGAATTTCTGAAGGAGGGGAAAGCCGTCCGTACGAGTGGAACCACAGGAAATAAGGAGGAGGGAACCTGGAAGTGGAATGAGACTGGCGACAGGTTGATCCTGGAGTTTCCCGGCAGTGCGACAGAGAGCATCTCGATGGGAGATTGTTCTTCCAGCTCGTTCTCCACTTCCCAGCGCATGCCCGAGGATACCATCCAGGCGGCGGTGCTTACCATCTCTAC
>JBEAYO010000177.1:0-6986 GCA_041159285.1 Bacteroidota bacterium
CTTTTAAAATTCGTACCACCTGCGCCGATTGGTCCCAGCAAAAGGCGCTGAGGCTGTCTCAAAAGACTTTCGCCGCCTGCGGTGGCGAAAGAAAATAATGAATAAATGCCCCTTTTTTTGATTTTGCGAAGCAAAATCAAAAAAAGGGGCATTTATTCAAAAAATTTCTTGGCGGCGTCCGCCGCCATGGGTCTTTTGAGACAGCCTCGACGGGGAGTTTTAGGCGCGCGGGGCGAAGCCTCGCGCGACTTTAGGGGAAGGCGTCTCGCCAGCGGGTCTTTAAAGGCAAACTCCTGGAGGCTTTCATATTTGCGGTGTTTTGCCCTGTGTGCCTTCTGCTGGAAGCCGTTAAGCCAAGCGTGCAATTGCGGCTTCCTGTGAGGATGCATCAGCGCATCATGCAGGAAAGATTCACCACCGGAATGATGTACTTCAGTTCCCAGGTTTTGGAGTAGGAGCCCCGGAAGCCGTAATTCAGCACCACATTCCTGCTCACGCGCCAGTCGCCCCCGATGCTGATGATCACGGGCTGGGTAATGTCCCAAGTGACATTGGCAAACTTTCCACCTGGTATGCCCCCGAGGGAGGGATCCTGGATGATGTCTATGGCTTTGCCAAATTTTTTGCGTTCGTAGAGGAACTCGGCAAAAAAAGTGTAGGCGGGGGAGCCGTACCGGAGATTGGCGCCAAGGGTAATCAGGTTGTTATCCACCACCAGGGATTGGCGGGTGGCCTCCTGGGTGATCTCGTCTATCAGGTCGAATTCAACGCCTTCCTCGTAAAAGGTCATTCGGGCAAGGCCCGATAAGAATATTTTTCTGCCAATCCCCTTGCCGCCGTTCAGCCAGAACCCAAAGCCGGTGTTCCGGTTGAGCCGGAGGGATGAAAGCGATCCGTTCGTATTGATGGTGTAGGTCGCCACCTGGCCAAAGGCGAGGTCCAGGTAGTAGCTGTTCCAGTACTCCGTGGCGAGGAACTGGGTGACCTTCTGGATGCGCGCCTTGATGAGGTCCTTGTTGCCTCGTGCGCGCTCCTCTTCCTCCATCGCCTCCCTGGCGGCATTCAGCTGGTTGACCATGGCGAACTTCTGCTCGTCCGAGCTGCTGTCGTATTTCTGCTTCAGTTCGGCATAGCGCAGGGAGGCGTCCACGGAGACCTCCATGTTCTCCAGGTCCTTGTACAGGTCTTTGATCATCAAGGGGTCGCGCTGCTTCAGCAGGTTCATCTTGATGCCATAGCCAATCCTGCGCTCGCCGTTTTCGTTCTCCACTGTTCCCAGGGAAACGTCGAGGGTGGACAGCTTGCGCATGAGGGGAGAGGCCTCCTGGTACTTGCTCAGCGACTTCCGGTTGTACAGGAGTTCCCAGACCGGCTGGGCCTGTATGGCCAGGTTGGGGCTGAGCCGGTAGGAACGGAAAGACCAGTCCACCTTGAAGTCCTTGATATCGGAAGACCGCACCACTTGCGAAGGGGTGACCCCCATGAGGTCGAAGACCGGGGAGGCGGGGATGGCGAACTCCTTGGGCGTGATTTTTTGCGTCATGCTGGCATCGTCGAAGGCTGTCTGTGCCCGGGAGCTTGTGATTGCTGCAACCAGGATGGCGGACAGGAAAAGGATTTTGTTTGGCAGTTTCATCTGTTTATTTGATTGATTTGCGAATTGGCAGTTGAACGTGCTTCAACAAATTACAGATATCAAAGCTTAGCGCTCGCCTGAAAGTAGGCCTGCCTTCGGCTTTCTCCGGAAAGCCGGTCCGGCGCCAGTGATACACCTAAGCAATCCCAGGTTCAGACTAAAACTCGCTTGATTGCAACAATACAATCCCGCAGCTGAGTCAAAAGTCAATTCACACTATGGTGATAAAATAATATTTTGAAATCGAATTGTTGAATTGTAATAAATTGCTATAAAAATATTAGTAAATTAATTTCTGTTCCTATTTTTAGGCCAAAATCAAAATGTAATTACAACTTGATAATTCCACCGGCCTTTTTTAAGATAGATGAGCGGCAGCAGGCAGCTACCACAAGCAGGTTCAGCAGGGGAAAATCCTGAAAAAGCAATTGCCGATGTATTAAAATCCATACCGGCCAGATCCGGACAAGACACTGGGTTATCCGATTAATAAAGTATTTACTAATGCTTTCTGCTATCCTATAAAACTATCTAAACTTGCCATGTACACGAATATTCACACCGCTACGCAACAAATGATTTGCAGGCAACACAAGGCACTTGCCGCTCTGGTCATTTCTTTTTTCATTGCCAGCCAAGGCTATTCCCAGCGATGGATTGAAATGGCCGAGCAGTCTGTCAACTTCTTCACCGTCCGCGATTCCTTTTACAAGGAGTGGGAGGGTAAGCCCTACGAGCGCGGCAAAGGCTACAAACAGTTCAAGCGCTGGGAGTGGTTCATGGAGCAGCGGGTCGGCCCGGATGGGACCTTCGACCCCACCCGTGCCTGGCGCGAGACCGAAAAGTTCAAGGCCGCCAAGTACCCGCAGAGCAAGAACCTCCCGCCCGTCGGCGTGACCTGGACGCCACTCGGTCCGACAAGCTGGACCACTGGCGCTGGCTGGAATGCCGGCAACGGGCGCATCAATGTCGTTGTCCAGGATCCGGTAAACAGCAATATCATTTACGTGGGCGCCGCCTCTGGTGGCCTCTGGAAGAGTACCGACGGTGGGACGACCTGGACCCCCCTCACCGACAACCAGGCCGTGCTCGGCGTCAGCGGCATCGCCATTGACCCTGCCAACCCCAACACCATTTACATCGGCACCGGCGATGGCGACGGCTTTGACACCTATGGCGTCGGGGTGCTGAAAAGCACCGACGGTGGGATTACCTGGAACACCACGGGCTTGTCCATCACTGGCCCGTACGACTATTTAGCAGTCAAGGAGCTGCTGATGCATCCTGCCAACCCTGGTATTCTCTTTGCAGCCACGACCCGGGGGCTCTACAAGACCACGGATGCGGCTGCAACCTGGACAAAGGTTTTAACCGGCACCGTTTCAGGCTTCACCTTTGAAGTTGGAATTCAGGATGTGAAATTTCATCCCTCGGATCCAAACATTATTTATGCCTGCACCGATGAGTTCTTCCGGTCCACGGACGGCGGCAACACCTTTACACAAATCACCTCCGGGCTGCCGGCTGCTTCCAGTATCAATCGCTTTAAAATAGCCGTTTCCGCTGACGAGCCGGATTGGGTTTACGTGGTCGGCGGAAAAGAGTACGCTCACACTTTCCAGGGCATTTACCGCTCCACGGATGCAGGCCAGAATTTCAACACCGGCACCAATGCCCCCAACATGTTCGGTTATTCGAGCATTGGTGCCGACAACCTTGGCCAGAGCTGGTATGACATGGCCATTGTGGTAAATCCTGCAGATGCCAATGAGGTCTACATAGGCGGCATCAATATCTGGAAATCGACAGACGGGGGAACTAGCTTCACCATCAAGACGCAGTGGGAAATTCCCAACCCAATCGGCTATGTGCATGCCGACATCCACGACCTCACCTTCCATGGCACCCGCCTGTACGTCGGCAGCGACGGAGGTATTTACAAAAGCGAAGACTTTGGTAACAACTGGACCAACCTTTCTGCAGGCCTTAGCATCACCCAGTTTTATGACATCGGATTCACCTCGCAAAACTCATCGCTGCTTATCGGCGGCTCACAGGACAACGGCACTAATATCTACAACGGAAGCCCCACCTGGAACCATGTGATCGGGGCTGATGGGATGACCTGTGCCTTCAACCCGGCCAATCCCAACACCATTTACGGCTCAATTCAGCTGGGTGAGATCCTGAAATCCACCAATGGAGGAGTTTCTTTCAGCACGATTGTTCAGCCTTCCAATTTTTCAATACACGAACAGTCTTACTGGGTCACGCCATTCGCGCTCGATCCGGTTGATACCAACAAGATATTTGTGGGCTATGGAAAAATGTACCGCTCAGCCGATGGGGGACAGACATGGAGTGCGGACACTGTGGGGAACCTGATTCAAACCCGGGTCATTAAAATCGCTCCTTCCAACACCAACATCATTTACATAGCCAAGGACAGAAGAATTTACAAATCCACCAACGGGGGCCTGACATGGGTGGACCGGGGCAGTAATTTTCCCAGTTACTTCACAATCACGGACATCGCTATCCACCCGCAAGACCCCGACAAAATCTGGATTACCAACTCTCTGAATGAGGATTACCAGGTCATCGAAAGCAAGGACGGCGGCCTGACCTGGAAGAACATCTCCGGGAACCTGCCCGCCCTGCCTGCTATGTCCATCGCCGTGCAGCCCAACAGCAACGACCGGCTGTACGTGGGTCTCGATGTGGGGATTTACACCAAGGATGCCTCGGAGATTAACTGGACGCCCCTCAATAATGGTTTCCCGAATGTGATTGTACAGGAAATCGAGATCAACGACAGTGCCGGCAAACTCCAGGTGGGCACTTATGGCAGGGGCGCATGGATGGCGGACATCCCCTGGTCGGAATACTGTCTGCCTTCTTTCAGCAATGCCTGTTCCGGTGGCGTTTTCATTGACGGCGTTGTTTTCAACGGCATCAACAACACCGGATCCGGCTGTGCCGTGCCCGGGACGCTCAATTTCACAGACTACACCAGCATGAGAGCCAACCTGGCTGCTGACACCAGTTATCCCATTACGCTCACGGCGGGGCCTAACAACGGCCTTTATTTTTCCGCCATGCTTGATTTCAATGCAGATGGGGACTTCGCGGACGCAGGCGAGTTCTTTGACATTGGCTTCGCCAGTGCGGGCAGCTCGGTATCAGGAACCATCGTCGTGCCGCCGACGGTTGCTACCGGCACCACTACGTTGCGCATCCTGGGTCGTTCCGGCATGACTCCGCTTACCCAGGCCGCGATCTGCGGAGCGTTCGGCCAAGGGGAGGTGGAGGATTACTCCGTCGTGTTTTTCGTGCCTAACTGCACCAGGCTGACGTCCCCCTTACACGGTGCCATCAATGTGCCGCTCGATGCATCCCTGAGCTGGGAGCCTGCCCTGGGTGTTCCTGCGGTGACAGGGTACCTGCTGGATGTGGGCACGAGCACGGGCAGCAAGCAGATACTGAACAGCTTCGATGTCGGGAATGTGACAACCTTCGACCTACCCAGTGATTTTCAGGCAAAACAAGACCTATTTGTCACTATCCGCCCCTACAATACGAGTGCCACGGCGACCTGCCCGGAGGAAAACTTCAAGACCGTGGCGAATCCGTTTCCCTTAAGCTGTTTGCCGCAGTATCAAGGCAACTGCGGGAGTAATTACATCGATTATATTGATGGCGTGGTGTTCAATACCATCAGTAATCTGGGTTCAGGTTGCCCTGCTCCTGGTCCTAGCAGCTATTCGGATTTCACGAGCATTAGCACAAATGTGGAACGCGGGAAGACCTATTCGTTAACAGTTAGCTGTGGGCAGGAACGCGAAGGATATTATATTGCTGCACTGATTGACCTCAATCAGGATGGATTATTCAGTCACGATGAATTCTACGACATAGGATGGGCTAAGTACAATGGCTCGGTCACAGGTTCTATCACCTTGCCCATGAACACGGCCCTTGGGACTACCCGGTTAAGAATTGTTTCCCGGTACCTGAACATGGCCATACTTTTCTCTGATCTGTGCAATTCTTTTTTCACCTTAGGAGAAGTGGAGGATTATACCCTGAATATTGCGGCACCGGCCTGCACGGCACTGACCAGTCCTGCAAACGGCGCCACGGCTGTACCGGTCAATTCTGCCCTTACCTGGGCTGCAGCCACGGGCGCTGTTGCCGGCTACCGCCTGGATGTGGGCACTTCGCCAGGCGGCACAGATATCCTCAACCACTTCGATGTGGGGAACGTCACAACATTTAACCCTGCCGGGGATTTTCCTTTCAACGCTACGATTTATGTGGCCATCTATCCCTATAACGGCAACGGGTCGCCAGTCAGTTGCACGGAGGAGAGTTTCTCCACGGAGACCCAGCTGCTGCCACCGGGCTGCACCGTTCTGAGTGCACCCGCCAATGGCGCCACGAATGTGGCCGTTGCTTCCACCCTGACCTGGACGGCAGCCACTGGCACAGTTGTCGGCTACCGCCTGGATGTGGGAACCACGCCAGGCGGCACGGAGATCCTGAACAACTTCGATGCCGGCAACGCGACGACATTCGACCCGTCTGGCGACCTTCCTTACAACACGACCATTTATGTCACCATAAAACCCTACAATGCCAGCGGCCCTGCCAATGGCTGCACGCAGGAGAGCTTTGCCACGCGCGTCTGTATCCCGAACCTGACGCTTTCCAACCTGACAATCCAGGACGGGGTATATCGCTCGGAAGGCCCACTGACGGCTTCGGTGGCCACCGTGGCCAGCGGCAGTTCTGTGACGCTCAGATCTGACACGAGAGTTTCGCTGGAACAGGATTTCACTGTATTGTCCGGGGGGATGCTGGAAGTATCGATTGAGGCTTGCCCTGTGAACCTTCTGCCGGAGTTAACGGAAGAGGATTGAGAAAATATGAATAGGGGGAATTGGGTTTGCTGATTGGACCGCTGAAAGTGTCACAACAGAAAATCTCGCAAGGCACCTTTGTCAAAAGATTCAGCGCGTTCTTAAAATTCGTTCCGTCGGTGCCGCTTGGCTTCCGGGAAGGGTACACGGCGGGACTTCGGCCCGCCGTGTACCCAAAAAATCCTTTCCTGGGGTTGTGTAAACAGCCCTTGCGGCTGGTTCCTCCGGTGCCGCACGGCTTCCGGAAAGGGCGTTCGGCGGGCCTGTGGCCCGCGCCCTTTTCAAAGAGGGGCACTGCGCCCAGGAAACTTTTTACACAACCCCAGGAAAGGATTTTTTGAGCCTGTCTCAAAAGCCCCTTGGCGGCTGGCGCCGCCCATGAATATTTTGAATGAATGCCCATTTTTTTTGTTTTTGCGTAGCCAAAT
>JBEAYO010000178.1:0-6980 GCA_041159285.1 Bacteroidota bacterium
CCGCCGTGCACGCAACCGTGTTCAGCGTCGAGGTCACCACCCGGCGGTACTTCGCGTCCGCCGTCAGCGTCCCCTCGTCGTATGTCGTCGACGTGGCTCCGGCGATGTCGCTCCAGTTAGTGCCGCCGTCCGTGCTCTTCTGCCACTGGTAGCTCAGCGTGCCATCCCCCGCGGACGCCGTCGTCTGCGTGAACGCAGCAACGTCATCCCCGGCGCAGATCGTCTGGTCAGCTGCAACCACCCCGGGCTCACTGATGTTGTTCACCGTCACCTGCACCGCTTCCGTCACCTTCGTACAAGTAACACTATTCAGCGTGCTCGTCACCACACGCCTAAACCACTTGCCGTCAGCATCCGAAGGAACAGCATAAGTAGCTGCCGTAGCTCCTGCTATGTCGCCAAATCCCGCAATAGCACTCGTGGTGCTTTCCTGCCACTGATAGGTTTGTCCCGAGCCGGCTTCATAGCTATCACCAGTTACAGTCAGGTTCTGATCCACGCACACCGTCTGGTCACCTCCGCTGATGCTGCCCACCGTGATGTTGTTCACCGTGTACTTCACCACTGGAGTGGTCTTTGAACAAGTCACACCGTTCAGGGTGCTGAAGACCACCCGCCTGAACCATGTGTCCTGTGTCAGGGTAGTGGAGGTGTAGCTTGCAGCCGTGGCACTACCTATGTCACTGAATCCGTCAGTAGCGCTCGTGGTACTCGCCTGCCACTGGTAAGTCTGCGATGACCCAGCTTCGTAGGTATCCTCCAAGACGGAGAGGGTCGGTGTGGCGTTCTCGCACACCGTCGGGCTTCCGCCGCTGATGGTGCCCACTGTCGGAATGTTATTCACCACCACGGTCTGGGCAGTGCCCAGGCTGGAGGTAGTGCAGCCGAACTGGTCGGTCACCGAAACAATGCTGAGGTTATAGTCGGCATTGGCGGCGTCGGTGGTTCTATCCGCGCCGCTTGAATAGGAATTAACAGTTGTGTTGCCGGGGTTGCCAGACTGGTTGTAGACCAAGGTATAGGAATAGGTACCGGCAAGCACCCTGGATACATTCACCTCGAAGCTGGCAGTGCCACCTTCGCAGATGGTCGCCGGGCTGGTTAATACTGCGAGTGCTGCGGAAGTTATTCTGCGCACTGTTACAACGATGTTGCTGGTGAAGACAAAACAACCGGCAGCATCTGTAACCTTGGCCCGAAGTGTATAAGTATCTCCATCGGTAGCATTCGCATGCGGAACCAATGTCGGGCTACTGGAAGTACTACCAGTGCCCGTTTGATCAAGAAGGCCGGACAGCGAGGCAACCCCGCTGCTGATGCTTACACTTACCAATTCCCATTGGTAAGAGAGCGTTCCAAAACCACCCGAGGTCGTAACACCCAGCGGCAGGTTGGTTCCAGCGCAGACATTGGCAGTAGCCCCGTTGCTGATTGAGGCAACAATAGGCTGGGCTATTGTGAAGGTCATTGGATCAGACTGGCCTTGACAAGAGCGGCTGTCAGTGGCAGTCAAGGTCACCGTTAGAGTACCTGGATTGTTAGCGGTCAGCACCGGGCTCAGAGTGGTAGTTGTAGCAGAAAAACTGGCAGTGGCGCCATTGGTAGAAGAGGCTGACCACGAATATGTCACAGGTGCCGTTCCTCCTGCAAGGTTCCCGCTCAGGGTGATTTGAGCATCCTTGCAAAGGTTGAAGGACGCTGGGATGGCAATAGTTGGGCTAAGTTGGGATGCAACCGTGATAGGTTCAGATTTTGTGACGGTACAGGAACCATCTGTAATTGTAACGCTGATAGTGACGGCACCTGCATTGCCAACAAGTGCCAAAGGATTAGCTGCTGTTGAGGTATTGACCCCAGGCAAAAATTGAATTCTACCGGCAGAAGTTGAATTCCAGGAATAAGTAGGGGTTCCTGTAAAGCCAGTGCCGGAAGCAAACGAGGCTCCTAATTCAACCGTCTCGGGTATGCAAATATTTTCGGGCCAGGCTTCGCCGTCAACAGTAAGTGTCACATCTGAGGAAGTCGGACATGTCAGCACCTCCGCCCCGCTCTCCTCCTCCGGCATATTGTCTACCTTTCTCCACTCGCTCCCATCCCAGATCGCCAGGCCGTCCACCGGCTGTCCGCCGATGTGGTCGAAAGCCCCGCGCACGAAGAGGTCTTCCCCCTCCAGCCGGATTTTCTGCACAGCGTTGTCAGGCGCTGCACCAACGGCCGTCCACTGCGAGCCGTCCCACCTGGCCAGGTAATCGGCATCGGGGTTGCCGCCGGCATCCGTGAAGCTGCCGCCTACATAGACGATGTTGCCGTCAACGGCGACAGCCCGCACCTCATTGTCAGGAGCAAGCTGCTGGTCGTCGGCAAGTACCGGGTTGTCCAATGGCACGAAGACCGGCCCCAGGACGGGGTCCAGCAGTACCCGGTAGCCGCTGATGTCGAGGCTGCCGGACTGGCTGTAATTGACCGCAAGGGTGCCGTTGGGGTTCAGTAAATCAGCACTGATGGCAGGATTTGCCGCCATGGCGAAATGCTGACAGGTGGAAAGCAAGGTAACAAGCGCGAGAATGGAGAAATTTTTCATATAAATGTATATAGATGTAAATGCCTTTTGATTCTAAAGTGAATAAGTTATGGACGTATGTTTCCATCAAATGAAGCCGCTTCGTAAACGGCAGGGACAATAAGCAAGCTGAATAGGAGGGTAAAAGGGTTCCTGGTGTTGGGGAATCTGGATGCTGCTGTTTAGAAAGAGAAAACTGAATCTTGGGGCGGTCCAGTTGGGAAGAGGGCGGAATAAACCATTGCTGCTGACTGGGATTTCCCCAGCGCGCAATGAAAAAAGACAACAAAGCATTTGCAGCATGTTTCCGGAAGACTTATTATCAGCAAACGGAAATATTTGTTGCTCGTAGTTCTTGATTTGGGGAACGACAAAATTCATTGTACCCAATATTGTTTAGTGTTCAAAAGTGTGCAGTGCTAACCTGCCTTCACCCACTCTCAGCATGATAAAAAGCTGTCTTGCCATTGAATTTTAAAACAAGAGTGAGGTGCACTGCATTACAGCATTTGCCTAACCTTGAGTAATAAATGCATATGGCATCCAAAGCCTTACTACAAGTCAAAATGAATATCATCTCACAACTGCGTTGATTTCAAATTGAAATGCAGCAAAATCAATAAAAAAATCAAATGCACTGGATAACTCTAAATCAGCAAAAGGAAATTCAAAATCAATTAAAGAGAGCGTTGGTTACTAATCAGAAATCGAGGTAGATTATTAGAAACCGGGCAATACTTTTATAACATTTTAATTACGTCCGGCCTAAAATTTCAGGAAACAGCATCGACATATTCTAAAACTGCCTTATTCATAAATGATGTACAGTCAATTTTGAATTGACTTTTTTAACGGATTTTTCAATTGAGCATGTGAATACAAGACAAACAAAAACTATGTAAAGGTATCGTTGGAATCACTATGCCTCAAATTCATTTTATCAATTGACCTCTATTTGAGGACGATTGACTATTTATAATTATCAATTGACATTTTTAGATTGGAGAAATTGCCGACGGGGGAATGCAAGCCGTACCATACTGCATTTTGAAAAAGAATCCCTTCAAACTCATCTTTGGCACCCAAAAACCAAATTGCATATTTCGGATTGCAAGGATTGCATAATTGAATAAACAAGTAATATCTTCAATCCCATAGGGATTCATAAGGTGTCGTTTGCCCCACAGGAAGGGCGGTCGGCGGGCCACAGGGTTCACCGACCGCCCTTCCCGGGAGACAAACGGCGCCAGCCTAATCCTTTTGATGTTGAGGGAATTCTAAAAATATACAGAGCATGAAGCTGCGCTTCTGCAGAAGGAGATGATTAGGAAAACCTTTTGAATCGCCAACCTGGAGTTAAGATCTGTACTCCCTGATTGCATGTACCCTTATGCCCTGCGGGCGTTCAAAATCCGTGCAATCCCCTAATCCGTTTAATCCGTGATCCGCGATCATATCCTGATTGTATTGCTCTTTTTCTTCCCCTTTGGTGCCACCTTCCGCTCCTGCGGCGGTGCAGGCGTCTGCTGCATCCTGTCCTGGAGTTCCTCGAAGGGGAAGTGGAAATCGAATTCAAAGGGCTGGTCCCAGCCGAATTGGCGGAAGCTGTCCTGGCGGAAGCTATCGCGGCGGCTGGAAGGGCTTTGCCGGATGCCTTCCGGGTTGGGGACCACCATCACCTCGAGGGGGGCGGTTTCCAGCACCTGGCCGGAGGCTTCCACGCTGGCCGGCAGGATGTAGAAGCTGCCAGTGCCGAGGGGTTCCAGATAGTAGGTGATGGTCATGCTCTGGGTGACGTCGCCATTCACCATGCTCATGGAGGTGGAGAAGTTGGGCCCGCTGATGACCTTGAAATGCTGGCTGAAATCGGGGGCTTCGAAGTTGCGGCCGTTGGCGTTTTCGAGGGTGAATTTCACCTCGAAGTAGTTGTCCATCAGAATGGAGTCGGTGCTGACCTGGACCGTGAACTTCACGGGCTTTTCCTGCGCAGAGGCAGCAGCCAGGAAAGCCAGTACAAGGCATGTGCTGAATATTCCTTTTTTCATACGATGGTGGTGTTTTATGTGAAAATTTGATGCTTTGCAGTGTTGTCCCTGGCGTCAGGGATTGGTTTCACCGGGCTTTTCCACGACTGTTTTCAGCTTGGGTAAAGCTCGGCATCTGCATCAAAAATAACGACGTTTTCCTGAGATTTGTTGAAATCGGGCGGCCTTGGGTGCAAATTTTTTATTCAAAAGCGGTGAGGCGATGAACGGAGGCTGACGCTAAAGACTTCCTGGAAAAAACTGCACAAGCTGCCTTCACCGCAGCAGCGTGACAGACCCGGAAGCCCGCTGCACCTGCTGCAAGGGGAATTTATACCTTATGGTAAAAACATAAGCGCCGTCGGGACAGTCTGCCCCCTGGCAGTCCCCCTCCCATTTGCCTGTCTGGTCGGATGTCTGGTACACCAAGCCTCCCCACCTGTTAAACACCAATAATTCATATTCTTCGAATAAGCAACTTGTAAAAAGCTGGAATTCATCGTTGATGCCGTCGGCATTCGGCGAGAACACGTTCGGAACATACAGCTGGCAGATTTCCGCGATGTTGTCGCAATCCACGATGGTGAGCGTCTTGAACAGGGTGTCCACACCACAGGAGAACTCTGCGATGCAGCGTACTTCGTAAGTGCCAGCTGCTGAAAAAACATGCGCCGGCGCCAGGGATGCCGATGTGTCGGCAGCCCCGCTGGCAGGGTCGCCGAAGCTCCAGCTGGCACTTGTCACAGCTGCACTGGATGCCAGGGAGAAGAAAAAGCTGTCCTGAAGGCAGGAATCCGCGGAACTGACAATCAGCCCCGTGCATTCAACCGCGCAAGGCAGAACCACCACCTGGTCGCTGCCACTCCCGCACTCACCGGACACGGTGGCGGAATAAGTACCCGGCTCTGTGACGACAAGCTGCTGGAGCGAGTTGATTACGGGCACACCGGATGCGGTCTGCCCGCCCCACTCATAGGTAAAATCCGGCCCACCCGCGGTAAGGACCAGCGTGTCCCCCTGGCACAAATAGACGGTGTCGGGGCCGAATTCTATGTATTCTTCGTAGCCATTGTAGAGAATCCAGGCGGGGAAATTGGGAAGCGTGAAAAAGAAGTCATTGAAAGTGAATACGTCCGTGCTGATGGTTGGAAAGGAGGTGTTCGGGCAGTTGATGGTACCGAGTGAGGTCTGCCCGTTTTTGAATTGCGTGAAGTATATTTTCCCATCCGGTGCCAGCTGCAGGTAGCTCGCAGAAAAGGGAGAGGCGATGACCTCCAGGGTTGACTGCACCGGCAGGGAATTCTGGCTCGCCGACAGCAGGTCGTAGCGAACAAGTTCCTGGCTGCCGGTGAAGGGATTGGTCTTCGTGGCATAAAGGTAAAAGTTGTCGGGGGAAAACTCATAGACCTCGCTGCCCAGGGTGTCCAGGCTGACGGGGTTAGACAGGGTACCTGTATTGATGTCGAAGTCAAACAAAAAACCCGAGGCGGTGACGACCTTGTCGCAGCAGGACGCCCCAGGCAAATCACTGGTAGGCGAAGCCTTTATAATGCCAGACGTTGGCTGCGGGTACACGGACGACAGCGCAACCCCTGCCGGGGTGACACTGTAAACGCCGATGCCCGTGGTGTCTTGGTTGATGAGGATCCAGTAATCCTCTCCGTTGGCATGCCGGATGGCACAAAGGCCCTCGTAGGAGTGGTCATAGACGAGCTGGTCCGCCTGCACCACCCCGCCGAGCCCGCCATTCAGGCTCATGTCCACCTTGAAATACCGCAACCCTCTTCCATTGGGTTCCGCGGCGAGCACCTGGGGCGTGGCATCGATGTAATGTTCTGCTTCATCCATCGTGAACAAGTAATACACGCCCTGTTCCCCGGGGGCGGGAACCACAACAGAGGACTGCGCCGCGCTCCAGCCTCCTCCCTCGAGGCCCTGCATGTCGTACATCACCTCGTTGTTCTTGTTCCAGATGTACCCTGCATCCTGGCCGGAGGCGGGCACACGGCCTCCTCCGTTGGAATAGAACAGCAGGTTCCCGGTGGAATCGCCATAGGCGGTGCACCCTTCAAAGGTTTCCATGGCGCTGCCTGTGGTCTGCACGGCCGTGCCGCTGTTGAAGTCGAGGCTGTAGCCATGGCCGAAGTGCCAGACATTGGCTTCTTTCTGGGCGAGGGCAGTGAAGCTGACCAAGGCGAAGGCCAGGGAAAAGGTTGATGGCAGTGGCATTCTCATTGTCCTGTCTTTGATTCAATTTGAAACAAAGGTGCCAGCAGAAAGTTGCTATCCTGGCAATTGGCCAGGCTGTCTCAAAAGAACCTTTGGCGTGGCGCCTTTTCTTAAAAGTCGCGCAGGCTTCGCCCCGAGCTGGGATTGTGTAAAAAGCCTCCTGGGCG
>JBEAYO010000179.1:0-6950 GCA_041159285.1 Bacteroidota bacterium
GCGGGTGTTCATCTCGGTGATGAGTTGCCGGAGCTGGCGGATTTTCGGGATGGACTGGTAAATGAATTTCTGGCCGCCGAAACCTGGGTTGACGGACATGATGCAGACCAGGTCCGTTATCTCCAGGATGTCAGTCAGCAGGTGAACCGGCGTGTGGGGGTTGAGTGCCACGCCTGCCTTGGCGCCGCTTTCGCGGATTTGCTGGAGGGTCCGGTGCAGGTGCGGGCAGGCTTCGTAATGGACGGTGATGACATCGGCGCCAGCCTTGCGGAATGCCTCGATGTATTTCTCTGGTTCCACAATCATCAGGTGCACATCCAGGGGTTTCCGGGCAAGTTCTTTCATGAATTCGATGATGAACATGCCGAAGGTGATGTTGGGGACGAACCTGCCGTCCATCACGTCGAGGTGGAACCAATCCGCCTGGCTTTCATTGACCATGGAGAAGGCGGATTTCAGATCCTTGAAATCAGCTGCGAGCACAGATGGCGCTATAAGGTGTTTCATGCTATTCGTTTTTTTGTCCTGCAAAGGTAGGAAGCTGTGATTGAACGATAGAATTGGCAAGGTATTCTTTCTAGGAGTTTTTTTTTATTTGGAATCTTTGCGGCTGGTCAGCAAAGCAGGGAAAAGTGTCGTTTGCTTTTGGTGCTGCACGGGTTGAGTGAAGGGAGTGAGCTGTCTCAAAACACGCTGCAATCCGTTTCGACGGTGCGGAGCGGTGGATTGTGTTAAAATAGCTTGCGGTTAGAGTTCCACAGGTGCCGCCCTGCGCTTGTTGGGACAACCTTGGCCAGGACAGCATGGTACGCTTTATTTCCATTTTCGTTTTCAACAGACAGAATAATACAGACATATATTTCTTAAAAAAACATTATTTTTACAATGCGGAGCAGTATTCAAAATTAAATGCTATTTTTACACCATTGCCTCTAATGCTGCTTTTCTGCCCAAAAGGTTCATTTAAATGTACTGGTGCCGCAACTATACATTATTGACGCTTATTTGCTTAATGTCCTGTAGCAAATCCCTGTCTCAGAACTATCAACTCAGAGCAGCACACCTTTCAGTATTTGAAGGGCTTCCCAAGTACGAAAACTTTGCCACATCCCTGGATACAGATGGCTACGTCTGGTTCAGCTTCCGGGAATCCATCAGCCGATACGATGGGTATGACTTTAAGACCTATGACAGGAAGGATTTGGGAGCGCTGCTTGACAGGGCTTACCAGCTCCATGCAGATGAGCAAGGCAGAATCTGGTACTGGAGCTTAGATAACCCGCTGGAGGGGTTCCAGTTTAGTGTGCTGAACCCTGCGACGGGTGAGTCCCTTCCCTTTGACCAGGTGTTCGAGGGGCAGGTGCCCTTCAAGATGAAGGATGTAAGGTTGGTCGTCCCCCCTTCCAGGTCAGATGACCAAATTTGCATATTGACCAAATCCGGTAGAGTCTATTTCTACGATGGTAAATTCATACCCATGTCTGGCCTTCGATGCGACATCCAGGTCATCGATAGCATAAAGGCAGGAAGCACAAAAGAGGGATTCTGGGTCGCATACCATGATAGCTTGTACCAGTTTGGCCGATATGGGAGTCTGAAGGCTGCCACCAAACTTGAGGGTAGTCTTGACTTTATCTCACTGGCGGGCAATGGAAATGCCATTTACCTGGACCGGCAAGCATTTAATTTCACTCAGCAGCAAGTCTCTCTATGGATCAGAAAGGGAAATTCCCCGTTCCGCAAAGTCGCTGTTGAACTGCCGGAGAAGATACTGAATGGAGGTCAATCATCAGTCATCGCCGCAGAAGACGGCAAGTTCTGGTTTTTCTGCACAGGAATGGTATGCGTGTTGGATGAAAACGGGGAATTGGTGGCGTGGCAACGGCTTCGAGCAGAATCCCACATGGAATATTCTCCGCAAATCGTAAGCGGCTTCCTTCAGAACAACAACATATTGTTCATAAACACTTACGAAGGGGTGTTCAAGGTCGCCCTGTTGGAAAAGCCATTTCAGAATTTCCTGACTGGAAGAAGCTGTCGTGGCATCATCAAATACGGCGACAGCCTCTTGGTCAACTCTTATCAGGGCGACGCGGTCATTGATTTAAAGGGGGGCTATCTCCAGCAAAGCATCAGCTGTTCCCCCTATGGATTTGGGTTTGCATTGGATGAGGACCACAACCTCTGGGTTGGAAATGAAACAAGAGCGCTTTGCCGCCGGAGTATGCTGAAAGGCGTGACAGAAAGCATGGACATTTCGGCATTGCCCCTGCATTCAGACCCAATGCTGCTATTTCTGCTGGATGGAGGCAAGACGTTGTTGTTGGGAAGCCAAAGGGGCTTGTTCAAAATGGAGACAGCCACTGGAAATCTTTATCATATCAAAGATGACAGGGCTTTCCCAGAACTGAGCGAGGCTAAAATCAGGCATTTTTGCCAAAATGAGGAAGGAACATGGATTGCTACCAACGTGGGGCTTTTTCTACTGAATTCCAAAGCGAAAGTCATCCGGCGAGTGACTGAGAAAGAGGGCTTGCCCGACAGCCAGATTAACTTTATCCATGAGGACGAAGAGGATGTTTTTTGGCTGGCCACCCGTGAGAGCGGTCTGGTTCGCTGGAACAGAAACG
Organism: Bacteroidota bacterium; assembly: GCA_041159285.1. GTDB lineage: Bacteria > Bacteroidota > Bacteroidia > Chitinophagales > Saprospiraceae > UBA6168. The sequence continues at coordinate 2,631 of JBEAYO010000179.1, forward strand.
ACAACACCTTCAAGACATTCAGTACAAGTAACGGACTCTCCAACAACAACGTCCACTGCATCTACGAGGATCGGCAGGGGAAATTCTGGATGTCAAGCAACAATGGATTGATGCGCTTTGACAAGGAAAATTATAATGTCAATACATTTCTGGTGCGGGACGGCCTCCCTCAAAATGAATTCAACTTCGCCTCCCACTTCAGGGATGAAAGCGGGAAACTCTATTTTGGAGGCCTTAACGGGGTGACCGCCTTTCATCCCGAGGAGTTGGAAAGCATGAATAACATCGGTGTTGAGCATGATTTAGTCATCACCAGCCTTTCAGTGTTGAATGCCGAGTCGGGTGAATGGAATGACCGCTCCCTGGAAATCGCCAGCAGTGGAAAGATAGTGCTGGAACCGGATGAGAAATACGCCGATTTGAAGTTTTCGCTGCTTGATTATCAGGATCCGGCCACCACGCGGTATGCCTGGAAGATAGAAGGTTTTTTGAATGACTGGGTGTACCAAAACGAAAACAGCATCAAGATCAGCCAATTGCCGGTCGGAAACTATACCTTGCGACTGAGGGCCCAGGGAAGCAATGGGCGCTGGTCCCCCAAAGAGCTGGTGATTCCCGTGGAAATCGTGGCGCCTTTTTATTATAACTGGTGGTTTTACCTGTCCCTGGCTGTTGTTATAATCGGGTTGACTTACCTCTTCATGCAATGGAAAAACGACAATCTGGAGCGCGAAAAGCTTTGGTTGGAGGCAGAGGTCAACCGCAGGACGGCCATCATTGAAAACAAGAACAGAGACCTGGAGGAACTCAACGCTTACAAGGACAGGCTCATTGGCATGATTGCGCACGACCTGCGAGTCCCGGCCCTCTCCTTCAGGAATGTGGCAGGGAAGGTGAGTTATCTCATAGAAAAGGGTCAGTCTGATATGCTGATCAAACTTGGCAGGAGTATCGAGGCAAATGCCATCAGTTTGAACCAGTTGCTGGATAACCTGTTAAACTGGGTCGTCAGTCAGCGGTTCAAACCCAATATCCAGGAGGAGCGTTTCAATGCCAGCTTGCTGCTGGGGGAAACCATCGATATGTTCAAGATTCACCTCGAGGAGAAAAAAATCAGCCTGCACAAGGATATCCATCCCCAGCTGGATCTGGTGAGCGACCGAAGCGGCCTGGAGATGGTCATCAGAAATGTGCTTAGCAATGCCGTGAAATTCACGGGGCAGCAGGGGCGCATCGAGGTGTCGGCTGTCAGCCTGGATGAGAAATTGGTCATAAGCGTCACGGACAACGGCATAGGCATGCAGGCAGAGTACCTTGAGAAGCTATTCGCGCTCAAGTCTAAAAGCCACCGGGGAACGGCTGGGGAGCCAGGTACAGGCATCGGTCTGTTGCTGGTGAAAAATCAGGTGGAGTTGCTCAAGGGTGAAATTAAAATAACAAGCGAGCCTATGGTCGGGACTTCAGTGACGATTTCACTGCCCCTGAATGTTTCTTCAGAAAAGCACATCGGTGCTTTAACTCTTGAACAACCCGCGGACTACAACTAAACGCATCCGGTTCGCTCATTTCAAAAGTTTAAAACCAGCAGGAACAAAAAGTTTGGTGGTTCCTCGATCCTTAACTTATAATAAACCAAACCAGAATAAATGGCTGACGTTCGCGTATTGATTGTTGAAGATGATTTTTCCTTTGGGCTTGAGTTGGTGATGCTGGTGGAGGAAATTGGCTATCAGATCCTGGGCCTGAAGGAAAATTCAGACGACGCCCTCGTCCTCATCAAACAGGACACCCCTGATGTCATACTGATGGATATCGACATCAAGGGCAGCATGAATGGCCTTGAGTTGGCAACTGCCATCAAGGATCTGCGCATTCCCGTCATTTTCATAACCTCTATACAACGCATTGATTACTACGAGCAGGCAAGAGAACTCACTGCCGCTGCATTTCTGGTGAAGCCGGTTGAAAAAATCACCCTTCGCAGCTCCATAGAACTGACGCTGAGGAACCTTGGCAAGACAGGCACTGCCGAGAAGGAACCAAAGGCTGCTGACGCCACTCAACAGGATGTTTTCTACATCAGAAAAAACAACGTCGCCCACCGCATCAACCTTTCTGAGATTCTGTTCGTGGAATCCTTTAAGAATTACTGCACGATCCACTCTCCGAAGAATAAATACACCTTGCGCAGCACCATCTCTTCTTTGGAGGAAAAATTACCTGCCGACCTGTTTCTGCGCATTCACAAGAGCTACATTGTTAACCTTAGAAAAATTGAAACCGTGGAAATATCGCGGGGAAAGGTCAAGCTGGCCGGCATTGAGGTTCCTTTTGGGAAATCCTACCGACAGTTGCTGCTGGATAAAATCGCTCAAAATGACGCTGCGGGCTGAGGTGTTTTTAGGTCTAAGCCTGTCTTAATAGACCCGGCAATCCGTTGAGCAGGTGCTGATTGGCTCCCAAGAGGCTATTCGGCTAGCCGCAGCTCCGGGGGCTGTCTCAAAAGACCCTTGGCGGCTGAAGCAGCCAAGGGTCTTTTTGAGACAGCCTTGTTATGTGTAATGTCTGTTCCAACAGGTACTGCCTTGCCAACGGAAAAAGGGTGCTCGGCGGGCCACAGGCCCTGATTAAAGAGGAGACATGGCGCCATGGCGGTTTTTTACATAACTCCTTTACGAAGTGGCACCTCGCAAGCGGTTTTTTTGAGGCAGCTCACTCCCTTTGCGGACAGCAAACGGCACCAGCAAAGTCCCTTCAATCATGGAAAGATTTCGAGTAATGCGTCAAATTTTCGGTTGAATGCACCTTGGGTTTATGTCACAGAAAAGCGGAGATTCGTCCCAAAGCGTTATCTGCGAGCACTCGATGTAAAACATTAGCCCTATCTTTGTTTAAATATAAATCTGTGGGCATTAGCCTCAAAAACTATGAACTCTTGGTCTTTGAACACACCATGAAGCACAACTTTACCTTTTAGTTGACCTCTATTGAGAAGAGACAATCATTGCTTGATTAAAAATGCATCGGTAATATTGGAGAATCCCCAAGACCAGCTGTTACCTTTCGGGTAGCAAGTTATGGTGGGCGTAACAGCTCATAACATTCAGGCAGCTGCAAGGCTGCCTTTTTTTTTCCATCAACTCAGTTCCAGCGAGTGTTGTACACAATGGCACTCGCGGCCCGCTCGCAGGCACTCTTACAGGGCCGATTAAAAACCTGTTTGAAACACCGGAGGAATGAATTCCGCGCTGCTAAAAATGATAATTACAGTGGAATAAATTCCGCCCCCCAATGGCACCTCCTTTTCCCGTCTTTTCTGGCGGTCGCCCCCGGAGGACGGAATATATTCCGCCAATGTCAAAGGAACGATTGCGGCGGGATAAATTCCGCATTTACAAAAAACAATCTGGTCACCCTGGCTCAGTATTGCTTCCGCCAACGCGTATGCATTTCAACTATCGGACAAGCTATTCATCAGCACCAGCAACAAACTTTCTGCCGCGGCGGGCAACTTCGTCCCCGGTCCAAACACGGCAGACACGCCCTGTTGAGTCAGAAATTCATAATCTTGCCGGGGGATGACACCACCAACCACCACCAGAATGTCCGCCCTTCCGATTTCCTTTAATGCAGCGATCGTCTGTGGAACCAGGGTTCGGTGGCCTGCAGCCAGGGAGCTGATGCCCAGGATGTGAACGTCGTTCTCTGCAGCCTGCCGCGCCGCTTCCTCCGGTGTTTGAAAAAGTGGACCTATATCCACATCGAAGCCCAGGTCGGCAAAGCCGGTGGCGATGACCCTGGCGCCGCGGTCGTGACCGTCCTGGCCTAACTTGGCAATCATGATGCGTGGACGGCGCCCGGCCAGTTGCGCGAATTCGTCCGACAGTTTTTTTGCCCTCAGGAAAGTCTCGTCCATTTTAATTTCATTGGCGTAAATGCCGGAAATCGGCTGCACGCGCGGTTCATACCGGCCGAAAACGCCCTCCAGGGCTTCGCTGATTTCTCCCAGGGTGGCCCGGCAGCGCGCAGCTTCCACGGCCAGCTCCAGCAGGTTGCCTGCTTCTCCGGCGGCACAGCGTCTCAGTCCGGACAATGCCGCGCTTACCCTGGCAGCATCCCGGCCGGCCTTTAGTTCCTGCAGGCGCCGTATCTGGGACTCGCGCACTGCCAGGTTGTTGACGCTCAAAATCTCCAGCGGTGTTTCCTCTGCGATGGCCAGGGTGTTGACGCCGACCACCTCGTCCTCCCCGCGGTCTATCCTGGCCTGCTTCCTGGCTGCTGCTGCCTCGATGCGCTGTTTCGGAATCCCCTTCTCAATAG
>JBEAYO010000180.1:0-6933 GCA_041159285.1 Bacteroidota bacterium
CCATCAAATTAGATGGCTTTGACATTGCTTGTAATGCTTAAAATCCTGCGATTTTAACCCCCTTTTTTTGAGAGGGACTGCAAAGATAAGCGCGCTTTGAAAACCAGCCAAACATTTTAACATTTTTTTAGAAAATTTATTTGGCCGCCGGCAAGTTTGTCGTTTGGGGCAATCTTTTTTGCCCTTGTTTTGAAAGCGGGTGCAAAGGTAGTGCGAAAAATGAAATTTCCAAATTGCATTTAAAAATTTTATCGCTTTTTTTCAGGGCAGCTATCAAAAGCAAGCAAGGTCCTGTTCTGAGGGAACCGCGAGTATCTCAGATTGCCCCACAGGGAAGAGTCTACCTCAAAGCTTGCTGTCAGTTGACAGTTGCAGGTATCTCGGCCGTTTGACCATTCTCCTGCTTCACGAGCAACGTGCCCTGGACGTACTTCTCGTCGTGCTGGGTTTCGTCGAGGCCGATTTCCTCTTCCTCGGTGGTGACTCGGATGGGAAGGATGAAGTTGATGAATTTGAAAATCAGGAAGGACACCGCCGTGCTGTAAGCGGCTGCAGCTGCCAGGCCCTTGAGTTGTGTGAAAAAGAAGGTTGTGCCGCCGTAGATCAGTCCATCTGTACCAGCAGCATTGACTGCCTTGGAAGCGAAGACGCCTGTGAGGATCATGCCTACCATTCCGCCGACGCCATGGCAAGGAAAGACGTCGAGGGTATCATCCAGGCTCGACCTGGACTTGTAGTGAACGGCGATGTTGGAGATGATGGCGGCGAAGGTGCCGATGAATATGCTCTGAGGAACAGGCACAAATCCGGCGCCGGGGGTGATGGCGACCAGTCCGACGACTGCTCCGATGCAGAAGCCCAGGACAGAGGGCTTTTTGCCTTTCACGACATCAAAGAACATCCAGGACAAACCGGCGGCGGAGGCAGCGGTGCTGGTAGTGGCCAGGGCTGACACGGCCAGGGAGTTGGCGCCAAGTGCTGAGCCGGCATTGAAGCCGAACCATCCGAACCAGAGCATGCCAGTGCCGATGAGTACATAAGGAATATTGGCGGGGGGCACTTGGTCGAGGTGGGACAAGCGGCGTTTCAGGACAATGGCACCCATCAGTGCGGCACAGCCGGCAGAGATGTGCACAACGGTGCCGCCGGCAAAATCCAGGACGCCCATCTTAAAGAGGAAGCCATCGGGATGCCAGGTCCAGTGGGCCAGCGGGGCATAGACCAGCAGTCCGAAAAGACCTATAAATAATATGTAGGCGGTAAAACGTATTCGTTCAGCCACTGCGCCCACTACCAGTCCCGGGGTGATGATGGCGAACATGAGTTGGAAGAAGGCGAAGAGCGCGAGGGGGATGGTGGGGGCCAGGCTCCACGGCTCACCGGAGATGACGCCCGAAAAGAACAGGAAGGTGCGGGGGTCGCCGATGAATCCGCCGATGCTTTCGCCAAAGCAGAGGCTGAATCCCACCGCGATCCAGAGGACTCCGACGATGCCCGCGGCCACCACGCTCTTAATCATGGTGGAGATTACGTTTTTGCGGTGCACCATGCCGCCATAGAAGAATGCCAGGCCAGGTGTCATGAGAAAAACCAAGGCGGTAGAGACCAGCACCCAGGCGATATCAGCGCTGTTGTACACGCCCTCTCCGTTGAAGGGTGCAATAGAGGGCGCAAAAATGGAGGCTGCAGCAAGGACAATGAGCAGGAAGAAAGGAATGATTTGTCGGGAAGTAATCTTTTTCATATTTGATTTTTTATAAAATAATTTATGGTGTAAAAGGTAGTTTTTCCCAGAGGATTTGTGGGAGTGGATTCAACGGCGGCCAGGGCTGGTGTCACCTTAAAAAGATGAACGAGGCTGCGGCTCGCTGGTCGGCCGGGCTTAGGGTGTAATTTGGCAATTATCTGGTAAGGCAGGAAATGCCCGGTTCGGGCGGGTGGATAAAGTTCGTCAATTATCAGGTACTGGGGGCGTGTTTTATCACATTACAGGGCTGTTGTAAATCAGTGCGTTAAGTATACCATCTGACAAAGGTAGAGCTGGCAAGCCTAGGATGAAAGGGGCAGGACTGGTGGGAAAGTCGGTCAGGCAACGCTATTTCAGGACAACAAATTAATATTTCACTATTTCATTTATCCTTTGTGTTTTATTTTGAAGAAAGCGATTTCGCAGGGCAGGAAATTTTATTTTGGAATGTTTGAGTTTTTTTTGGGAATCACTTGAAAACAAGAGGATGAAATCAAGTGATACAAGCTGTGTTTCAAGCGAGGGCGATGCACTGCTCCCCCGGTTTTATAAATAGTCGGTTTTAAAACTAATAAAAATGTAACTGTTTAGCACCCTTTGCAGATGCTGTTTGCCTCGCGGAAAGAGCGGTCGGCGGGGCGCCTAAGCGAGCCGCCGACCGCGGGAAGGGGTTTTTAGGGTGCGGGGCTGCCCCCCGCGCCCTTTCCGGAAGGCAAGCAGAATCGAATGAATTTTAATTGCTTTTGACTATAAAAGGAAGTGGGCTGAGCCCAGGCGACTATCTCAAAAGACGCTGCCATTCTTTCCCACAGAGTTGCCAGCCCCCGGAAAGGGCGGAGGCTACTCACTAATATTTGTGGGGCGGAGGCAAAAGTCCCGGCGGCTTTTTTAAATTTGCTCCGCTGGGCTGAACGGGATTTGGTTTCCGGAATGGCCCGCTGTCTCATTTCAAGAGCATGTTTAAAATTTCTCAGTTAACAACAATCAAATATTATGAAAACTATTAAAGGTCCTGCCATTTTCCTGGCTCAATTCATGGGCGACAAGGCGCCATTTGACACGCTGGAAAACATCTGCCGCTGGGCGGCCAGCCTGGGGTATGTTGGCGTGCAGATCCCTACCTGGGATGCCCGCTGCATTGATTTGCAGAAAGCTGCGGAAAGCAAAGCATATTGTGACGATTTGAAAGGGCTGGTGGAGTCCTGCGGCGTTCAGATCACGGAGCTGTCTACCCATTTGCAGGGGCAGCTGGTGGCCGTTCACCCGGCGTATGACATTGGCTTTGATGTGTTTGCACCGGCAGCACACCGGAATAATCCAAAAGCCAGGACCGAATGGGCGGTTCAACAGCTGATGTGGGCAGCGCGTGCCAGCCGCAACCTGGGGCTGGATGTTCACGTGACCTTCAGCGGGGCGCTGCTTTGGCACACCGTGTATCCCTGGCCCCAGCGCCCGCAGGGTTTGGTAGAGACAGGCTTTCGGGAGCTGGCCAAGCGCTGGCTGCCGATTCTGAATGCCTACGACGAGGCGGGTGTTGACCTTTGCTATGAGATCCACCCTGGAGAAGATTTGCACGATGGGGTGACTTTCGAGTTGTTCCGCGAGGCAACGGGGAACCATCCCCGGGTCAATATCTTGTACGATCCCAGCCACTTCGTACTGCAGCAGCTGGACTACCTGGCTTACATCGACATTTACCACGAGTTCATAAAGATGTTTCACGTCAAGGATGCGGAGTTCAACCCGACGGGACGCAGCGGGGTTTACGGCGGCTACCAGGGTTGGGTGAACCGTCCCGGGCGTTTCCGCTCACTGGGCGACGGCCAGGTGGATTTCAAGTCGATTTTCAGCAAGCTGGCGCAATACAATTACGGAGGCTGGGCGGTGCTGGAATGGGAATGCTGCATCAAGGATGCGGAACAGGGTGCCAAGGAAGGTGCCCCCTTCATCCGGGATCACATCATTCGCGTGACGGAGCGGGCCTTTGACGATTTCGCAGGCGGAGGTGCTGACGAGGTAATCAACCGCAGGATACTCGGGATTGATTAATCAAATAAGTGCTGAATAAGGGGGGCTCAGCCTGTGTTTCGGACAAAGCTGAGGGATTTCAATGCTGAAAAGCGGGTATTGATGACAATGACGCCGGATATGAGCAAGATGGAGGCCAGGAAGGACTGTCCTGAAATATGCTCGTTGTTGAGGCCCCACCCCAGCAGCATCGCCACAACGGGATTGACGTAGTTAGAGGTCGCCACTTTTTCAGGCGTGGAGGCGATGAGCAGGAAGTTGAAGGCAGAGAAAGCGATGACAGAGCCGAAGATCACCAGGTAGAGCCAGGACCAAACTGCGCGTTCGGACAGGTCGCTGATCTGGAGTTCGTTCATTTCCCCGGTACCCAGGCTGGCGATGAGCAGGATGCCGCCGCCGACTAGCATTTGGATACCTGAGCTTTGCAGTTTGGAGGTGGGCATGTCCATTTTGGCGATGCGGACGGAGGCCGTTCCCCAGGACAGGAGGCTGACAAGGACGCAGGCGATGCCGATCAGCGTGTTTTCGTTGGAGATGAATTGATCCTGCAAGACGAGGAAGGCCATGCCGGTCATGCCGAGGGCAGTGCCGAGGAGACCTTTCAGAGTCGGCTTTTTGCCGTCCATCTGCCACATGAGCAGCAGGATGAGGAGGGGTTGGAAGGCCACCATGAGGGCCAGCATGCTGGAGGCGATGTACTGGGCGGCGCAGACCATGCCGCCGGTACCGATGGTGAGGAACATAATGCCGCTGATGGCGGCATTTTTACATTGGCCGAGCGTGACGCGGGGGTTGCCATAGAAGAGGCTCAAAGCATAAAGTATGATGCCGGCTGAGAACAGTCGGCTTCCGGCTGTCAGGAGAGGAGGGATATCCTGCAAGACATACCAGCTGGCCAGATAGGTCGAACCCCATACTGTATATATGGTGAAGAAAGCCAGTGGGATGGCCCATTTTTCCTTTGCCGTCTGCTTCATTTTTATTTCATTGATGTTGTCGGGCTATTGACCGCCAGTTTATCAATGCTAATAATGCATGGGATGCGGCTTTGTTTGCTTTTTTATGTTAAAGCGGATATTTTTTTACTTTGTGTTCTCCAGTCGCTCCATCAGTCGGGCGGAGACCCGGAGGAAGTCCATCTCTGTGATGATGCCAACCAATTCATTGTTTTTGCCTTGAACCACGGGCAGGCAGCCCACGTGCTTGTCGCGCATGATTCGCATGGCCTCCATGATGGACATTTTGGGGGTCACCGTGTAAGGTTTTTCAATCATGACGTCCTTGACCGTCACGACCTCCGCTTTATCCTCCATGCGGCTGCGGCGCGTGTAGTGGCGCAACAGCAGGCGGGCGGTGACCAGTCCCACCAATCTTCCCTTAGAATCTTCCACCGGCAGGTAGCGAACCCTCCTCCAGGACATGATTTCCGAGAGCATGTCCACGATGTCGTCCTTTTGAACGGTAATGAGGTCGGTGGCCATGAACTCTTCGACTTTGAGTCGGGTGGGTACGTATTCCTCCAGTTCGCCGGGGTCCGGGAGATTCCAGGTATGAACGGGCATTTCTTTCTCCTGATTTTTGACGATACAGGCTGTCAATACTGCCGCCGCTTCGTCGTTGGTGATAGACTGTTTTAGTTTAGTGAAGGCTCTCAACTGCCAGCGGGCACCCGTCATGTGCGCTTTAGTCCTTTCCTCGATAATGCCGAGGTAGTGGTCTATGTCAGAAGCGTCCACCTTTCGCTCTTTCAGGCCCTCGCGTGCAATTGGGAGCAGTTCCTGAAGTATCAGGTCGTTGACGGAGTATTTTTTGTCGCCAAACCAGGTGAACTTGGAGTCGATGCCATAGCGGGCTGCCTTGAGGAAGTTGTCGCGGACATCCTCCCAGGAAAGGTGGTTGCAGACATTGCCGACGCTTTTTCCAAGGCCGATGACTGCCCCCAGCCAGAAGGCGGCGTTGGCCACTTCGTCCACGATAGTGGGGCCTGCGGGCAGCACCCTGTTTTCGATGCGCAGGTGTGGCTTTCCATTGTCGCTGATGCCGTAGCAGGGACGGTTCCAGCGGTAAACGGTGGAGTTGTGGACCTGGAGGGCTTTCAATTTGGGGGTGATGCCGGCGGCGATCTGCCGGAGGGAGTCCTCGGTGATGTCGGCCGTCATCAGCACTCGGAAGCGGGCGATGTCCTCGCGGTATATTTCGAGGATAGAATCGGTCAGCCAGCCGTTGCCGAAATTAACGCGGGGGCTGCGCTCGCGCAGGTGGTCCTGCGAGGTGCGGGTATCCAGGGCCTGCTGGAACAAGGCGATGCGCGTTTCATGCCAGAGGCGCTTGCCGAAGACGATGGGGGAATTGGCGGCGATGGCCATGACAGGTGCCGTGAGCGTTTGGGCGATGTTATAATAACGCACAAAGTCAGCGGGTGCCACCTGCAGGTGCACCTGAAAGCTGGTGTTGCAGGCTTCCAGGAGGGGAGAGTCGTGCTTCAGGTGCAGCTCGTCGATGCCGTTGAGGTTCAATTCAAAGGTCTCGCCGATCAGCTGGCTGGAGAGTGCCTCCATGAGGGCGAGGTAGCGGGGCTTGGGCGTCAGGTTTTCCAGGTCGAGATCCGATTTCCGCAAGGTGGTCAGGATGCCGGTGAGAGCGACGTTGGCGCCCATTTTTTTCGCCACCTTTCGGATTTCATCGATGTTGTGTTTGTTTTCCTGCTCCATGATGCGGAAACAGGCGCCGGAAAACTCCTGGGGTGTCATGTTGGTTTCGAGGTTGAATTGGGCCAGCTCGGTGTCGAGCCACGGACAATCTTTCATTTTTCCGATGATGTCCATGTTGATTTTTGCCGGTTTGTAGGTCCGGGTATCAACCAGGCACATTTCCTGCTCCGCGCCGATGCGGACGATATCGCTCTCGAACCAGTCGTGGTCGAGCATGTACTCCAGCGCCTGTAGGTCGTCGAGCAAGCTGCGCACGAAGGTCTGCAGTTCAAGCTGTGTTTTGGCCAAAGACACTTTCTGTTCACCCATGGGCTGATGTGTTGTGTTGATGAGTTTTTTTGGTTTCGGAAAAGGAGCTGCAGGCGAGCCGCTTTTTCCTAAAAAAGAGCCGTTCTGCCGGTGCTGAAAGGCTACCGGATAGGGTGTTGGGGGGGGGGGGGGGGCGCC
>JBEAYO010000181.1:0-6930 GCA_041159285.1 Bacteroidota bacterium
GCCCCGCGCGCCTTTGGCGAGGCGCCTTTCCGCCAAAGGGGCTTTCGAGACAGCCTCCATCCGTCCCGGAAGGTAATCGGCGCCTGTTGAATCCCCTTGATTTTGAGGGTATTCTAAAAATGTACATCAGCATGATTACAGACACCAATCCACTTTAACAATGCCGGAATTCCTGTTCAACAACAAACTCTATTACAACCCCGTGGAATTCGCCATGGACAGAATTGGCGGAACTTGGAAAATGCCCATCCTCTGGCGCCTCAAGGACAGAATCATGCGCTACGGCGAGCTAAAGAAAGACATCCCTCACATCACCCACAAAATGCTCACTTCCCAACTCAGGGAACTGGAAAACGAAGGCTTCATCACGCGGACTGTCTATCCCGTCGTGCCTCCTAAAGTGGAATACGCCATCACCCCCAGGGGCCAAAGAGCCGTCACCGTCATCGATATCATCCGGAACTACGGGATAGAACTGATGGATGAATTTGGGATAGAGACTTCCTCGGAGACAAAGGCTTGATTAGAGTCACCGGTCAAAAAACAATCACCTTTCCGATATCCTGCGGGCTGAGGCCGCCGTTACGGGCAATATTGCCCAGGGACAATCCGCTGTATCCGCGGGAAACATAGCTACTGCCTATAAAGTCCGCGGCCTCCTGCAGCAGCCTGCCGTCCGCACCAGTGACCTGGCCGATAATCTCCACCATGTTCAGCTTGGCCAGCCGGTCGTACTTCTTCATGGTCAGCTTCATGACCCACTTGATTGCGCCGGGAAGCTCCACTCCAGCTTTCTGCATGTTTCCCGGATCGATGTATTTTAGGGAAACTATCCGGCGGGGCTGTAATCGGATGGACTTCAGGAGTACATCGCTGCCCTGGGTGTCGAGGACATAATCCACCTCCTTTCGTTTGAGCAAGGCCTCGAAATCCTGGCTTTTATAATCTATCAACCGGTCTATGCCTGCTCTTTCCAGAGCTGCTGCATCGCGCTCTCCGGCCGTTCCCACCACCTGAAGCCCCATCTGCTTTGCCACCAACAATGCCATGAAACCCACGCCACCGCCCGCCCCGTGGATGAGCAGCTTGTCGCCTGGGCCTGCTGCCATTTGCTTCAAGCTATCGTAGGCGGTCAATAGTGGTAGTGATATGGCGCCTGCCTCTGCCAGGTCGATAGAATCGGGTACCCTGGCGCAATCGGCAGCCTTGACGGCGATTTCTTCCGCCCAGGTGCCGATATCGCTGAACTTTCGATAGAAGAAGACTTTGTCGCCCGGCTGGAAGCCGGCAACGCTATCACCGGAAGCTGTCACAATACCGGCCCCGTCTATGCCTCCGACCTGCGGCTGCTTGTATTTCAGGAAAGGCATGCCGCTCATCAGGTCCATGTCTACCGGATTGATGCGGCTGCTGACCATTTTTACCCTTAGTTCGTCATGTCGGATGGAAGGGGGCGGAATTTCTGCCACCTGCATGGTGGAGAAGTTTTTACCTGCCTTGGTGCGGATGATAGCTTGCATGATGAAGGATTTTTGTAACTGTTTAGAACCCCTTTTCATGCAATCCAGGGCTTGCTGAAAAAGGAATCCCCTCAAAACCACAGGGTATTCGGTCGGTGCTGATTGCCTCCTGGAAAGGGCGCAGACCTGTGGCCCGTCGAGCACCCTTTCCGGCAGCCCTGCGGCACCGGCGGGATTAGTCGCCAGGATTTTTTACACAACCCCGTTGTCTTAACGGAATCCCAAATTTCTTACATTTGCTTCCCAGCAGTATAAACGTCATATATTCTTTACTTACTCCATAAATACAGACTAATGGAAAACAGAAGGAAAACCAAGGATTTCAACCCTAACAACTGCCCAGTGACACATTGCCTCAATAAAATCGGGGGGAAGTGGAAGCCCGTCATCCTCCACCTGGTCAGAAACGATTGCAACCGGTTTTCCACGCTGCAAAAGGTAATCTCCGGCATCAGCAGGCAGACCCTGGCAAACCAACTCAGGGAAATGGAGGAAGACGGCCTTCTGCACAGGACCGTCCACGCCGAGGTGCCCCCAAGGGTGGAATATAGCCTTTCGGAATACGGACTTAGCCTGCTGCCCGTCATTGAAAGTATGACGGAATGGGGCTTGAAGGACCAGGGTAGGCAAGCAATGAAATGCTCATAGCAAAAACAGACACATGTCCTTTCTCGCCCGCATCCTCCCTTTGCTGCTGCCTTGCTCCCTGCTGCTGTGCGGCCATACCACGGAAACGCCCGCTGTCAAAAGCACCTTCCTGGTCGTCCTGGGCAACCTGCAGGATGGCGGTTCTCCCCATGCCGGCTGCCGGCGCGACTGCTGCCGGGACTTTTTTGAAAACCAGGCTCCCGACAGGAAGGTGGTCTCCCTGGGAGTGGTCGACCGCGCTGGCAAATCGACCTGGCTGTTCGAGGCCAGCCCGGACCTTCCGGAGCAGATGAAGTTGCTGCGCCGCATGGCCGGCGATAGCGCCGCGGAGGTGCCAGACGGCATCTTCCTCACCCACGCCCATATCGGCCACTACGCCGGGCTGATGTTCCTGGGCAAGGAGGCGATGGACGCCAGGGGAGTGGCGGTGTACGCCATGCCCCGCATGAAGCGATACCTGGAGGATAATGGCCCCTGGAGCCAGCTGGTGGATAGAAACAACATCTCGCTCCGGGAAATTCAGGGCGGCACGACGGTTGTCGCCGGCAGCCTCGAAGTGACGCCTCTGCTGGTTCCCCACCGGGATGAATTCTCGGAAACGGTTGGATACCGTATCCAGGGTCCGGAAAAGTCCCTGCTCTTCATTCCAGACATTGACAAGTGGGAGAAATGGGACAGGGACATCGTCCGTGAAATCGCGAGGGTGGATTATGCGCTGCTGGATGCTACTTTTTACGATGCACAAGAGTTGCCGGGAAGGAAGATGGAGGAGATACCGCATCCCTTCGTGGTGGAGAGCATGTCGAGGTTCGACACGCTGCCTGCTGCTGAGCGCTCCAAGGTGCATTTCATCCACCTGAACCACACCAATCCCGCCCTCTTGCCTGACAGCCCGGCTTCCCTGGAGATTCAGCGCAGGGGGTATAAGGTGGCCCGGTTTGGTGACATCCTGGCGCTGTAGGCAGGAAGGCTGGGTTGTGTAAAAAGCCCATGCGACTTGTTCCGCCGGTGCCGTCAAGCTGCCGGAAAGGGCGCTCGGCGCAGCCCCGTGCCCTGTTCAAGGAAGGGCGCAGCGCTCAGGTGACTTTTTACACAACCCCGCGCGCTTTCCGGAAGCCAAGCAGCACCGTAGGAACTAATTTCAAAAGCGCGAAGGGTCTTTTTAAGGCAGCCTCCTTTGCGGGAAGACGCCTGACAAGAGGGCTTTACAGGAAGATGGAACCAAATCATTGGCACAAAACGCATATCGGAACAACCATAAAATTGAAATATGAAAAACATTTTACTTCGGCTGTTGGCCATCGCCCTGGCATTGTTCGCGGGAGGAGCACTCAACATGCTGCTCATCATCATCAGCCCAACCCTCATCCCGCCTCCGCCCGGCGCTGACCTCACCACTGCCGAGGGACTTCAGGCAAGCATGCACCTCATGGAGCCCCGTCATTTCATCGTGCCCTTCCTGGCACATGCCCTGGGCACCCTGCTTTCCGGTTTCCTGGCAGCCTTGCTCGTGAAGGAACGCAAGTTGTCTGCCGCCATGATGACCGGCCTGGTCTTTCTGGCAGGCGGCATCATGAACGCCCGGATGTTGCCTGCACCGCTATGGTTCAATATCCTGGACCTTGGCGCAGCCTACCTGCCCATGGCATGGCTGGGTTACCGGCTGCAGCAGCGCTTCGCTTCGCCGCGTTCCCGCCCGTAGGTGGACAACAGCCACCTCCTCTCCGGAAAGAGCAGAGATGCCGTCATTTGCTCGAACCTGTCTCAAAAGACCCTTGGCGGCTTGTGACGGTGAAAGTCTTCTCACGCAGCACCCGCTGAGGTAGTGAAACTTTTTTACTGAAATTCATAAAAGCCAATAGCAGCATGAAAAACTTTGCAGGCAAAGTCGCCATCATCACCGGCTCAAGCCGGGGAATCGGAAAAGCCATCGCCTTGGAACTGGCCAATAAGGGTGCCCTCATTGTACTCAATGGCCGGAACCCGGAGCGCCTGGCAGCGGCGGAGCAGCAACTCAAAACCATTCACCAGCAGGTGCTGGCTGTTTGCAGCGATGTTTCCACTGTCCTGGGATGCAAAGAACTCATCTCCCAGGCCATCGGGAAATTCGGAAAAATTGACATTCTGGTCAACAATGTCGGCGTTTCCATGCGAGGCTACGTGGCCGACCTCAACCCGGAGGTGTTCAAAACGGTATTTGAAAGTAATGTGCTCGGAACTGTCTATCCCACCATTCCCGCCATCCCCTACCTTCGGCAAACCAAGGGAAGCATAGTCTTCATCTCCAGCCTGGCCGGCATCCGCGGATTGCCTGGCCTATCTGCCTACAGCTCCTCGAAAATGGCATTGCGGGCCATCGTTGAATCAATCCGCCTGGAAGAGGCAGCTCATAGCATCCACGTCGGTCTCGTGCTGGCAGGAGTGACCGATATCGAACCGGGTAAGGAAACAATCGCAGCTGATGGCAGCCTGCGCTTGCTTGCCTCCAGGAAAGGTAAGAACGTCCAGCCCACCCGAGAGGTGGCAAAGGCAGTGATTGAAAACATTCGATACAGGAAGTTTTACTCCGTGCTCACTCCCTTGGGTAAGATAAATGCAGTCCTGCAGTCCTTGTTTCCTCTGCTTGTCGAACGGATTATACTGGCGAACCTGCACAAATTCGAAGAGGGAGGGAAATGAGGAGCTCTGACAGCATAAACAGGTGCAAAATCAAGTAAACTTTACCTATATTTATCCCAAATAGCCTTCAGATGAAAAAGCTACTATCCTTCCTCGCTTTTATCCTCCTGCTGCAATGGGCAAAGGCCCAAATCCCCGCTTTCCCCGGCGCAGAGGGCTTCGGCGCCCTCACCACCACCGGCGGCAGGAACGGACAGGTCATCAAAGTCACCAACCTGAACTGCAGCGGCCCGGGCTCCCTCAATGCCGCCCTGAACGTCCCGGGGCCCAAGTACATCGTATTCACCGTCAGCGGCATCATTGACTGCGCAGCGGAGGTAGAGTGGGGCGACTGCTACATCGCCGGACAAACCTCTCCCGGCGGCATCACCGTGAGGGGCATCCTGCTCGACGATTACTACGATCCCGCCGGGAAAGCCCGCAACGTGATTATCCGCCACCTGAGATCCCGCCCGCATACCACCGCCTTCCGCCCCGGCAGCGGCTGGGTGCTGGATGACGCCCTGCGCCTCGACGGCGCCCGCGACATCGTCGTGGACCACTGCTCCTTTGCAAATGCCGTCGATGAGTGCATCCAGGTGTCACGCACCTCCCGCCTCACCATCCAGAACTGCCAGCTCGCCGAGACCATCGGATATCATTACGACCTCGGCGGCATGCTCATGAACTACTCCGTGGTCAACCACCCGCAGGACAGCATCAGCATCCACCACAACATCTGGAACCGTATCGGCGGCAGGATGCCGGAGATATCCTGCGAGCCCAGCGGCGAGAGCCCCGGCGACATGGACTGCCTGAACCACCCCCTCCGCCTGGAGTACTCCAACAACATGCTCTGGGACATCCCCATCCAGATCTACTACGAGCCCTTTGACGACTTCTTCATCCACCCGAATTTCGTCAACAACCTGGCAGTCGGCAGGAGCAGCTATGGTGGACCTTTTTTCCACCATCCTATGCTCGGAAAAGAACAGAATGAGTTGTTCTCCTCCGGCAACAAACTCAACCTTTACCCCGCTTACTCAGATTATCAGATC
The DNA here is from genome assembly GCA_041159285.1 of Bacteroidota bacterium. Taxonomy (GTDB): domain Bacteria; phylum Bacteroidota; class Bacteroidia; order Chitinophagales; family Saprospiraceae; genus UBA6168. Next base: position 5,885 of record JBEAYO010000181.1, read on the forward strand.
TTCTACTGCTGCAATGACTTCAACCTTTACCACCCCAATGAAGACCTGGGCGTGGCCACCCTGCGGACCTCCCGCTTCCCTTACCCGGGCATCACCTACACGCCAACCGCCTCGCTGCGTGAAAGCCTGCAACTGAACGCCGGTGCCTTCAATGCACACAGCAGCAGCAGGCGGGACAGCATGGACCGCCGCCTCCTCAAGTTCATCCAGTCGAACACCCTGGACGCCAATGCCGTCAATGGCACTGATTACTACCACGATGCTTTTATCCTCGATTTTTCCAGCCCGCCCGCGGCCCCGGCTGATACCGACAACGATGGCATGCCTGATGCCTGGGAGGCCGCCAATGGACTGAACCCGGCCGTCCAGGATCACAACGGCACCCAACTCTCGGTAGCTTTCACCGGTGTTGCTGGCTACACCAACCTCGAGTGCTACCTGAACCAGCTTTCCAACCTGATCTCCAGTCCCGGCGTCGCCCCGGCCTGCACGATACTGGGCAGCCCCTCGGCCGGTGCTGCCAACGTGCCTGCCAATACTACCATCTCATGGCCCGCAGCCAGCGGAACCCCGGCCGGCTACCGCATAGACATCGGCACCACCCCCGGTGGCACCGACCTGGTCAACAACGAGGACCTCGGAAATGTCACCACTTTCGACCCGCCAGGCTTTCTGCCCTATGGCGCCACCATCTACGTCAGGATAAAGCCCTACAACGCCTTTGGAACGGCCTCCGGCTGCTCCTCCCAGAGTTTTTCAACTGCCTTGTGCATCCCGAACCTGCAGGTCATGAGCATCCCGGTTCCCAGCGGCATCTACAAGTCGCAGGGGGAACTCATTTCCCTGGCTTCGACGGTGCAGGCCGGCACTGTGGTGACCTTCATCTCCGATACCGGCGTTTCCCTCAACCAGGATTTTGTGGTGGAGCAGGGCGGCATCTTCGAGGTGTCCATACAAAATTGCTCCAATTCCCTACAGGATGGGAATGCAACAGGGAACTGAAGCTTGCTCCAGGCCGGGGTGAGGAGATTATGTAAAATTCATTC